>JBAQHA010000157.1:0-12536 GCA_049288075.1 Oricola sp. | reverse complement strand
GCCTCGTCGAGGCCGGCTCGCCGGATTTCGCCGCCGCCGAAACCGGGCCGGACGATCCGGCGCTGATGATCTTCACCTCGGGAACCACGGGCCACCCGAAGGGCGCGCTGCATGCGCACCGCGTCCTGCTCGGCCACCTGCCCTGCGTCGAGACCCATCACGAATTCCTGCCGCGGGAAGGCGATCTGCTCTGGACGCCGGCCGACTGGGCCTGGGCGGGCGGATTGCTGAACGTGCTGCTGCCGGGCCTCTTTTTCGGCGTTCCGGTCGTCGCGGCGCGCGTGGCGCGTTTCGATCCCGACTGGGCGTTGGGGCTGATGGAGAAGGCGGGCGTGCGCAACACCTTCCTGCCGCCGACCGCGCTTCGGATGCTGGCCACGCTCGGCGACGGCGCGCGTCGCTACAAGCTGAACCTGCGCACCATCGGTTCCGGCGGCGAGGCGCTCGGCCGCGAGACCCTTGCCTGGTGCCGCGACAATTTCGGCCTGACGGTCAACGAGTTCTACGGCCAGACCGAGTGCAACCTCGTGCTGTCGGCCTGCAACGCGCTTGACGTCGTGCGCCCCGGCTCGATGGGCAAGCCCGTTGCCGGCCACCGCGTCGCCGTCATCGACGATGCCGGCAACGAATTGCCGCCCGGCCGGCAGGGCCAGATCGCGGTCCGTCGCCCCGATCCGGTAATGTTCCTCGAATACTGGAAGAATCCGGAAGCCACCGAAAAGAAGTTCGTTGGCGACTGGATGACCACAGGCGACCAGGGCATCCGCGACGAGGACGGCTATTTCTTCTTCGTCGGCCGCGACGACGACGTCATATCGTCGGCCGGGTATCGCATCGGCCCGGGCGAGATCGAGGATTGCCTGATCGGCCACCCGGACGTCTCCCTCGCCGCCGTCGTCGGCAAGCCGGACCCGATCCGGGGTCAGCTGGTCAAGGCCTATGTGGTTCTGAGAAAAGGGGCCGAACGCACGCCGGATCTGAAGGCCGCGATCCAGGCCTTCGTCAAGGAGCGGCTGTCCGCGCACGAATATCCGCGCGAGATCGAATTCGTCGACGAGATGCCGCTGACGACGACGGGCAAGGTCATCCGCCGCGTCCTGCGCGAACACGCGGAGGCCGAAGCCGCCGCCGAGGCCAGGAAGGCCTAGCCCGACTTGATCATGTGGCGAAGGCGGTCCCGCATCGCCCTCGCCACGTGGCGCGTCGAGCGGTAGAGCTCGATCTGCGACGTCACCTGGCGCACCTCGCGGTCCAGTTGCGGTTGCAACCCTATCACCATGGTCGCGAACTCCCGCCGTTCCGACCACAGCCGCGCCATCACCGGATGGTCCTCGATGGCGCAACTGTCGGTGATCTGGATGTTCGGGTCGTCGAGATGGACTTCCGTGACCTGCATGATCAGCAGCGTGCCCGGCGAGTATTGGGCGTAGGCCTCGTCATAGGTCGTCTTCCACGTCCAGGCGTGACCCGCCTGCACGAACACGATCAGCGAGGCGATCACCCTTCCGTCAAGCTTGAAGGAATGGACGCGGACGAGGTCGCGCTCGGCGAGATTGTTGACCGCCTCGCGGGCGAAGGCCGCGCGGAACCGGTCGGCGGCAAGCGATGTGCGCTGCCGCCCTTTCCAGCCGGCATTCTCCAGCAGCAGGAACTCCTCCAGCGCCATCCGCACGTCGTCGGGGTTACGCGCGACCTCGTATTCGAACGCGCCCATGCCTTCGAGCTGGCGGCGCAGACGGCCGAAATTGCGGCGGCTATGGCTGCGGATATTGTCCCTAAAATAGTCGACGCTATCCTTTTCGCTGTTCAGGAACGGCCGCTGCACCGACCCCGTCGTCACGACCGGCAGGCCGCGCCCGATCGCCACGCCGCGCAGCGTCGTGATCGCCGCGCTGTCCATCATGATGTCGGGCAGGACCAGAACCTTCGGCAGCGGCATATGCGAATCGCCGAGCGTCGCAAGCAGGTCCTCGACGATACGGGACGCCTCGCGGCGCTCGATGATCGGAATGCCATAGGGCCCATACGGGTGGGACCAGGCGCGGATCACGTCCGGCCCGATGGCGAAGCCCGACTTCTCCACCGAGAAGGGCATCAGGAAACGGGTTTCGGCCTGTTCCTTCGAACCGTCCTGCAGCAGCATCAGCCGGATCTGGCGATCCTCCAGCCGCGGCATTGCCGGTACGAGAAAGCGCGGCGCGAAGAAGATGTTCGGCTCCAGCGCGTAGTCGGTGACGCGGTCGATATCCTCGATAATTTCGAATCCGCTGTCGGCCGGATAGACGATGAGGCGGCGATCGCCCCTCGACAGGCGGCTGACTTCCGGGAGCACCCTTTGCGGCAGGTCGCCGACAATGCCGGACAGCATGAACGAGCCGGCCATGTCGACGTACTGTTCGATCATCGCGGCGGTTTGCATCACGCCGCCTCCGCCGGCTTCGGCGCCAGCACGAACATCACGACACCGATGCGCCTGTAGGCCATGAAGGACAGCAACCCGGCTTCGACGATCGTCGCTCCTGCATTGGCTATGGCCGCGCCCATCAGACCGTAGGCCGGGATCAGCACGAGATTGAGCGCTACGTTGACGGCCAGAACCACGCCGAAGATCGTCGCGCAAATGTTCTGGTTGCCGGTCATGTTCAGCAGGCTTTCCGCCGGCCCGATCGAGGCGCGCAGGATGACGCCCGCGACCAGTACGAACAGCAACGGATATCCGGCGGCGAATTCCGCCCCGAACAGCAGCAGCAACAGCTTGCCGAAGACCAGCACCGCCGCGCCCATAAGCATCGAAGGCCAGAACGTCCAGCCGACCGTCTGGCGTGCGAAGGCGCGCAGGTCCGCGCGATCCTCCGCGCCGGCGCGCGCGGCGAACTGAGGCGCGACGCCCGCCTTGACGGCGAAGAACACGAAATGGACCAGCGCGAGGATCTTGACCGTCGCGAAATAGACGCCGACCTCGTCCGGCGGCATGAAGAAGCCGACCATCAGCACGTCGGCATTGGTCAGCAGGAAGAAGAAGCCCTCGACGAGAAAGATCGGGAAGGCCACGGCCATCCACATGCCCATTTCGACGCGATGCCCGCCCTTCGGATAGGCCGCGTCGAGATAGCGGGTGACGACGAGCAACTGCATGATTGTCGTCGAATAGGTCGCCAGCACAGCCGAGATCACCGCCGTAACCGCCGAGGCTTCGTAGCCGAGCGCGTGCGCGATACCCATGTAGACGAGCACCAGGAACGGCCGGATGATGTAAGTCGGCGTCAGCGCCCGGACGGGCCAGGAATTGGCGCGCGCGGTCCCGTCGAGTACATCGCCCAGCGCCACCATCGGCAGGCAGGTAAAGGCGAGAACGAAGGGCAGCACGTAATAGGACGCGATGCGGTCGCCGAGGAGCCACACGATGCCGAGCGACGCCGCGGCCACCAGCGAGGCCGACACCAGCGCGAAGACCCGGCTCGTCAGCAATATGCCGCGCAGCCGGTCCAGATCGCCGGTCTTGCGGTACAGCGGCAGGAAGCGGATGACGGCGGTGGCAAACCCGAGGCAGGACAGGTTTCCGAGGATGATCATCGCCGTCCAGACGAAGACGTAGATGCCGTAATCGAAGGTGCCCGTCCAGCGGGCCATGACGACCTGCGACAGGAAGGCGATACCGGCGCTGACGATGCGGATCGCGAACGCGATCAGCGACATGCGCTGGGCGATCGCCGTCTCGTTTGCTCCGTTCCAGATGCCGTCCAGACGACGCGCGTACGGACGCACCCGCTGGTACAACGAGGCTGAAAGCCAATGCTCGGCTGTCTCGACTGCTGAAAAACGCAAGACGTTGTGTCCGCTACCCATCAAATTCACCCATGGGATATAACAACGGGTTTAAGAAACCGTTGGCGCGGGCAAAGCCGTCAGCGGTCCGGAAGACACCTGTAATTCGATGGAGAGAAATGGAAAACGAAGAGAAGCGCGCGATATTGCGGGCCCGTTCGATCGGCCCGAAAATGCTCGCCTGGATCGAGGAGGCAGGCTACGAGCGTCTCGCGGATTTCACCCGCGAAACGCCCGAAAACATCGCCTTTCGGATCGAAGCCGTTGCCGGCATAAAGCTCAACCGGAACGGATTGAAGGCCTTGCGCAATCTGATCGACTGGTCGCGCGAAGCCGGTTCCTGACGTCAGACAGTCGTCTCGAACGCGCCGTGGCAGTGCTTGTATTTCTTGCCCGAACCGCAGGGACATGCCTCGTTGCGGCCTACCTTGCCCCAGGTAGCGGGATCCTTCGGATCGCGGTCCTCGGCTGCGACCTGCCCGGCGGCAAGTGCAACGCCGTAGCCGCCGTCCGAAGCCGCGAACTCGTCCTCGCCGGTGGTCGGGTCGGTGTGATGGGCGGCCATCGTCGGGAGTTCCGGCGGAGGCGCATCGGCCTGTTCACGCACGATCTCGACGCGCATCAGCTGGGCCGTCACGGCCTGGCGCAGATTGGCAAGCATCGCCTGGAATAGTTCGAAGCTTTCCTGCTTGTATTCCTGCAGCGGGTCGCGCTGGGCGTAGCCGCGGAAGCCGATCACCGAACGCAGGTGATCGAGGTTGACCAGATGCTCGCGCCATAGCGTGTCGAGCGTCTGCAGGACGACCGATTTCTCGACATAGTCGGTGATTTGCGGGCCGAAGCGTTCCGCCCGGTCTGCGGCAGCCTTGTCGGCCGCCGCGTGCAGCCGCTCCAGGATGTCGTCTTCTGCGATCCCCTCTTCGGCAGCCCACTCCTCGACCGGAAGGTCGAGATTGAGCAGCGCGACGACCGCTTGTTTCAGCCCGGCGACATCCCACTGGTCGGCATAGGCGCGCTCGGGGATGTGCTTGGCAACGATGCCCTCGACAACCTCGTGGCGCATCTCGGCGACTGTGTCCGACAGCCCGGTGCCGTCCATCAGTTCCTTGCGCTGTTCGAACACGACCTTGCGCTGGTCGTTCATCACGTCGTCGAATTTCAGCAGGTTCTTGCGGATGTCGAAGTTGCGCGCCTCGACCTTCTTCTGGGCCTTTTCGAGCGCCTTGTTGATCCAAGGATGGATGATCGCCTCGCCTTCCTTGAGGCCGAGTTTCTGCAGCATGCCGTCCATGCGATCGGAGCCGAAAATGCGCATCAGGTCGTCTTGCAGCGACAGGAAGAACTTCGACCGGCCCGGATCGCCCTGGCGGCCGGAACGCCCGCGCAGCTGGTTGTCGATACGGCGGCTTTCATGCCGCTCGGTCGCCAGAACGTAGAGGCCGCCGGCGGCCAGCGCCTGCTGTTTCAACCGTTCGATATCGGCCTCGATCTCGGCGATGCGGCGACTGCGCTCCTCGCCTTCCGGCACGTCGGCCAGTTCGGCGGCAACACGCATCTCGAGATTGCCGCCGAGCTTGATGTCGGTGCCGCGGCCGGCCATGTTGGTCGCGATCGTCACCGCACCGGGTACGCCGGCCTGGGCGACGATATGCGCTTCGCGTTCGTGCTGGCGCGCGTTCAGCACTTCATGCTTCACCCCGCCTGCTTTGATGACGCGGTCGAGGCTGGAGAGCGCTTCTTCCAGATACTCGCGCAGTTCCTTCTCCTTGCCGGCCTTGATGGCATCGAGGCGTGCCTGGACGCTCTCGCGGATCTTCTTCAGCTGTTTGACGTCGCTGAGGAGCGCGGACAGGAGTTCTGACTTCTCGATCGAGGTCGTGCCGACGAGAACCGGCTGGCTCTTCTGCTGGCTGGCGATGATGTCCATGATCACCGCGACGTATTTTTCCTCGACCGTGCGATAGACTTCGTCGTCTTCGTCGATACGTTGGATCGGCAGGTTGGTCGGGATTTCGACCACGTCGAGATTGTAGATGTTGCCGAACTCCTCGGCTTCCGTCGACGCTGTGCCGGTCATGCCGGCAAGCTTGTCGTACATGCGGAAGTAGTTCTGGAACGTCACCGAGGCCAGCGTCTGGTTTTCCGGCTGGATGGCGACGTCTTCCTTCGCCTCCAGCGCCTGGTGCAGTCCTTCCGAATAGCGGCGGCCCGGCATCTGGCGGCCGGTGAATTCGTCGATGATGACGATTTCGTTGTCCTTGACGATATAGTCCTTGTCGCGCTGGAACAGCTTGTGAGCCTTGAGCGCGTTGTTGACGTGATGGACGATGGCGACGTTCTCGACGTCATAAAGGTTTTCACCCTTCAGCAGGCCAGCCGTTTCCAGCAACCGTTCCAGCTTCTCGGTGCCGCCTTCGGTGAAGGTCGCAGAACGCTGCTTCTCGTCGATTTCATAGTCTTCGGCCGACAGCATCGGAACGAACTTGTCGATCGCTATATAGAGCTCGGACTTGTCGTCGAGCGGGCCGGAAATGATCAGTGGCGTGCGTGCTTCGTCGACCAGGATGGAGTCCACCTCGTCGACGATGGCGTAGGCATGCTCGCGCTGCACCATCTGCGCGCGCTCGTACTTCATGTTGTCGCGCAGGTAATCGAAACCGAGTTCGTTGTTGGTGGCGTAGGTGACGTCGCAGGCGTAGGCCGCCTTGCGCTGGCTGTCGTCGAGGCCATGCACGATGACGCCGACCGTCAGGCCGAGGAAGCGGTAGAGCTTGCCCATCCATTCGGCGTCGCGCTGGGCGAGATAGTCGTTGACCGTGACCACATGCACGCCGCGACCGGCAAGTGCGTTGAGATAGACCGGCAGGGTTGCGACGAGCGTCTTGCCCTCGCCCGTCTTCATCTCGGAGATCGATCCGTCGTGAAGCACCATGCCGCCGATCAACTGCACATCGAATGGACGCATTCCGAGCGCGCGTTTGGAACCCTCTCGGGCGACCGCGAAAGCGGGAACGAGAAGATCGTCTATCGTCTTGCCATCGGCGATCTGCTGGCGGAATTCCGTCGTCTTGGCGCGCAACTGCTCGTCGGTGAGCGCGGCCATCTCGCTTTCCAGCGCATTGATGGCGGCGACATTTGGTTGCAGGGATTTCAGACGGCGTTCATTGACGGAACCGAAAATTTTGCGGGCGAGGCCGCCGAAACTGACCATGAAAATGGTCCTCTCTTTAGGTGGGCCGCATCGAACCGGCGGCCCTTGATGTGAACGTATTGACGTCGGTCTTGCTGGGCTACTTCGCCGGGCTTTCCAGCTTTTCTGAGGTGGACGCGATAGCAAAGGACAGATAAGAGGGGCAAATAGTGATGTCAACGCTGCCCGCAACTGCCGAAAGCGGCGAATTCCGGCGCGTCCCGGTCACATCAAGGTGAACAATTAATCCGCAACAAGGCGAGTTTTCGATGCAGCTTTCTCGTTCGTCCCGTTTCCTTTCCGCTGCCGCGCGCAAACCGGCCCGCTCGTGCCTGCTCCTGGTGCTCGCGGCTTCCTGCGCCTTCGCGCTGCCAGCCGTCGCCCAGGACGCAGCTCCGGATCCCGCGGCGGTCATCGCCACGATCGACGGCAAGGAGATCACGAACAAGGATCTCGACATGACTTTCGCCGACCTTCAGGACCAACTGGGCCAGGTTCCGCCGGAAGGTCGCCGCGCCGCCGCGCTCACAGCGCTGATCGACATCCGCACGCTGGCCACCAAGGCGGACGCCGCCGGACTGGGCGATTCCGACGAGTTCAGGGCGCATATGGAATTCCTGCGCCAACGCGCCCTTCACAACGCCTATTTCCGCCAGGAAGTCGTCGAAAAGGTCTCCGACGAGGACGTGCGCGCCCGCTACGACAAGGAAGTGGCCGCCACGCCGCCCGAAAACGAGGTTCGCGCCCGCCACATTCTGCTCGCCACCGAGGAAGAGGCAAAGGACGTCATCGCCGCGCTCGACAAGGGCGGCGACTTCGAGGCGCTCGCCAAGGAGAAGTCCACCGGCCCGACCGGCCCGAACGGCGGCGACCTCGGCTACTTCACCCGCGGACGCATGGTGCCGGAATTCGAGGAAGCGGCCTTCGCGCTCGATATCGGGGCCTATACCAAGACGCCGGTCAAGACACAGTTCGGCTGGCACGTCATCAAGCTCGAGGACAAGCGTCTGGTTCAGCCGCCGGCATTCGCCGAGGTCGAGGGACAGATTCGCTCCGTCCTGCTTCGCGAACGATACTTCCAGCTGCTGAGCGATCTGCGGTCCGAGGCGAAGATCGAGATCACGGACCCGGCCCTCAAGGAATCCTACGACAAGGCGGTGGCCGCCCAGCAGCCCGCGCAATAGGTTTCGTCCAGAGGCATCATGTCCAACGCAGTTTCGCCCCTCGCTCCGAAATCCTGTCCTGAGATGCCGGCGATCGCAGGCGTGCGCATCGCCACCGCAAAGGCCGGCATCAAGTACAAGGACCGCGTCGACCTGATGGCGATGGTCTTCGACGAGGGGACCGCCGTCGCCGGCGTGTTCACGACATCGAAATGCCCGTCGGCTCCGGTCGAACTGTGCCGCGCACATCTGCCCGGCGGCACGGCGCGCGTTCTCGTCGTCAACGCCGGCAACGCCAACGCGTTCACCGGCAAGAAGGGCCGCCATACGACGGCTGTCGCGGCCCAGGCCGCCGCCGAAGCCGCCGGATGTGCCGAAGACGAGGTCTTCTTGTCGTCGACAGGCGTGATCGGCGAGCCGCTCGATCCGTCCCCTTTCGAGCGCCATCTCAAGGACATGGTGGCCGCCGCCGAGGGCAACCGCTGGACCGATGCGGCGCACGCCATCATGACGACTGACACCTTCCCGAAAATGGTCACCCGGACCGTTTTGCTGGGCGGCGTCCCGGTCACGATCAACGGCATCGCCAAGGGCGCGGGAATGATCGCACCTGACATGGCCACGATGCTCTCATATGTCGCGACCGACGCGCCCGTTTCGGCCGCAGTCCTGCAGGACCTGCTGTCGCGCCATACGGCGACCACTTTCAATGCGGTGACCGTCGACAGCGACACCTCGACCTCCGACACGCTGCTGGCCTTCGCGACAGGCGCGGCGGGCAGGCATGGCGCGCCCGAAATCACCGATCCGGCCGATTCGCGCCTCGCCGCTTTCGCCGCCGCTTTCGCCGAATGCCTGCATTGCCTGTCGCTCGACATCGTCAAGGACGGCGAAGGCGCGACCAAGCTGATCCGCGTCGAGGTGACCGGCGCCGTTTCCGATGCCTCGGCCAAGCGTATCGCCATGTCGATCGCCAATTCGCCGCTGGTCAAGACGGCGGTCACGGGCGAGGACGCCAATTGGGGCCGCGTCGTCATGGCTGTCGGCAAGGCCGGCGAACCTGCCGACCGCGACCGGCTGGCGATCCGGTTCGGCGACATTCTCGTCGCCTCCGAGGGTGAACGCTCGGAATCCTATTCGGAAGCGCAGACGAGCGCCTATATGAAGAACGAGGAGATCGTCATCCGGGCCGATATCGGCCTCGGCGACGGGCGGTTCACCGCCTGGACGTGCAATCTCACCAAGGAATATGTCGCTATCAACGGCGACTACAGGAGCTGACGACGTGACGGATCTGGCACTTGTGCGGCGTCTGGAAGCGGTTGGCTTTCGGGCTTGGCCGGCGGCCTCGGTTCATTACGACGGAAGTTGGGCCGTGCGCCTGACCGCCGGGCACCCGTCCAAGCGGCTGAACTCCGTCAATCCGCTCGATCCCGCTGACCACAATGACATCGACCTGCGCATAGGACGCGCCTCGAAACGCTTCGGCGCCTACGGACGGCCACTCGTCTTCCGGCTGTCTCCGCTCGCGCCGTTGCAGCTCAACGCCCATTTCGATGCCCACGGCTGGCGCCGGTTTGACGAAACCAGGGTCATGGTCGCCCGCCTGCAGGAGATCGACCTCGACAGTGGCATCGACCAGATCCCGTTGCAGGACGTCGGCCGTTACGTCGACGCCTCGATTGCCATTCGCGGCGAGGACGCCGAGCGCAAGGCCGGTCTGACCGAGGTCGTGGAGTCGATACGTCCGCCGAGCGGCATGTTCGTGCTCGAGGACGAGAGCGGCCCGGTCGCGTCCGCGCTGTGCGTCCACGACAACGATCTCGCCGGCCTCTTCGATGTCGCCGTGCGAACGGACCAGCAGGGCAAGGGCTATGCGCGCTCCATCGTGCGCGCCGCATTGCGATGGGCGGCGTCTCAGGGCGCGCAGCGCGCCTGGCTGCAGGTCGTGTCCGCCAACAAGCCGGCCGTGAACCTCTATTCGCGCCTCGGCTTCGAGCCGGTCTACAGCTACGCCTATCGCCAGAAGGGCGACTGAGCGCCGCCATGTCCGTGCTCGCCGGCAAATCGCTCCTGCTCGTCGCCGCCTGCGCGTTGCTCGACTCCGACAACCGCATCCTGCTCGCCCGGCGGCCGGAGGGAAAATCGATGGCCGGCCTGTGGGAATTCCCCGGCGGCAAGGTGGAGATGGGCGAAACCCCCGAAGAAACGCTGGTGCGCGAATTGCACGAGGAACTCGGCATCGTAACCGAACAGCCCTGCCTTGCCCCGCTGACCTTCGCCAGCCACTCCTATGAGGAGTTTCATCTGCTGATGCCGCTCTATGTCTGCCGAAAATATCAGGGCATACCCGTCGCGCGCGAAGGCCAGCAGTTGAAATGGGTGCGGGCGAACGCCCTGCGCGACTTTCCCATGCCGCCCGCAGATCTGCCGCTCGTTCCGATACTTCAGGACCTGCTCTGAACCTTTCGGCGCGGCTAAGAAACGTCGTTAATCAATCATTTATTACGAAATGCGATGTTAAATGAATGCACCGCGTGTTTACACGCGCGACCGTTCGCGGTTGTCTCATTGGCAAGAGGGGTAATGAACATGCGCGATGACAGGGAGTGGGCCGAAATTCGGCCTCAAAACACGTCTACAGTCACCGAAGCAGGCCAGGGTATGCTTAGAATCACGCTGCTCTTCGGCTCGCTTGCTGTCGCCATCGCCCTTTTTCTCGCACCGATGCTCGACGGCTCGGGAGGTTCGGATCTTTCCGCATCCGCATATTACGGTGGCATCGACCGCACCGCGACGGGAACGGTCCGCCGTAGCGTGCGCGAGTACACCGTCCGCCGCAGCGTCCTGCAGAACAATCCCGGCTCCATGTGCATCATCCATTCAAATGGTATCAAGTCCGGTGACTGCTGATTAGGCAGCACGAATAACCATTTGATCACGCAATATTGGAATAGGGCGGCGCTGACTTTCCACCATACAGCGCGTTAACTTTATCCCACTACAACGGCAAGACGTTGTGGGAGACACGGTGTGCTGCAGAAATTCCTGGCTAACGAGACAGGAGCGACTTCCGTCGAATACGGGATCATCGTAACTGTACTATCGATCGTCATTGTGGGCGGGATCGGTTTCGCGCTCGACGCTGTCAAATGGCTATGGTCCGACAATAATTCCGCGATTACCAAGAACCTGCAGAATATCTAGCGGTCGCTTCCTTCGGACTTGTTGCCGAGGAAGTCGGCCAGGCGATTGGCTGCGCTGCCGGGTCTGAGGGGTTTCTGCTGCGAATCGTGCGGCGCCCATCCCGACATCCAGACGGAGGTGAATGTTGCGCGGATGCGCCCGTCCGGGTCCGCGTGATTGAGCGCATAATGCTCGGCCGCCTTCTGGAACAGCGCCGGCGAGGCGAAGCGCCTGCTGCGCGAGAAAAGCGTGTTCGTAGCGCCCATGGCGCGCAGATCCCGCATCAGATGAAACATTGTATCGTAGCGCACTGTCAGCGTCTCCGCGTCGGCGACCGGCAGAGCGAACCCCGCCCGCTGCAGCAGGCTACCGGCGTCGCGCACGTCGATGAACGGCAACACCCGCGCATTTGCGGCACCCGTCAGCTCTACCTCGGCCGAAAGCAGGCTCTCGCGCAGCTCGGCGAGGGTGTCTCCGCCGGGAACGCAGGCGAGAAACAGCCCGTCAGGCTTCAGCGCGCGGCGGATCTGAGCGAGGATGCCAGGCGTGTCGTTGCTTTCGTGCAGCGTCAGCAGGCTGATCGCGAGATCGTAGCACGCCGCTTCCAGTCCGAGCGCCTCGTTCGCGCCGTCTTCCGACATCCGAAACCGGTCGAGCGCCGCAAGCGGCGATTCCGCGAGATCCGGCGCGGCTTCGGGGACAAGCAGAATGCCCCGTTCGAATGTTCGCGTCACCGGCGAAAGGCGCAGCGCGACATCGTCGGCGACAGCGCGGAACAGGAAATCGGCTCCCTCCGTTGCCTGTTTCGCCGCGCGACGCTGATTGGCCCGGACCTGCTTGAGGTCGATGATCGTTTTGACGCCCATGGCCGCTTCTGTAACAGTGTTCCGGTTCGGTTGCTTCTCCGATGGTGGTTCAGATGCAAAACCTGGCGCAAAAGGCAAGCCGTCTTGTGGCTTCTGTGTTGTTTCCCGACACGTGTCTGGCCTGCCGGATGCATGTCGCGGCGCGCGGCACGCTGTGCCCGGAGTGCTGGAACCGGCTGCATTTCATCGCCGAACCGGTCTGCGAAATAACAGGAACGCCCTTCCAGCACGATTTCGGCGACGGGATGGTCAGCGCCGAAGCGATAGCCAATCCGCCGGACTATCGCCGCGCCCGCGCCGCTGTGC
>JBAQHA010000156.1:0-2224 GCA_049288075.1 Oricola sp. | reverse complement strand
GCTTCGGCAAGCGCGACGCCGGGCGTCGAAAGCAACCGCGCGATGGTTGCGCCGGCGAGCGCGTCGCCCGCCCCGGTGACGTCTGCGACATCGCCGGCCGGCGGTTGCGACACGCGGACACTCGCATCTCCGTCGAGAACCAGCACCGGACCCGAGCCGCCGGTGACGACCGCGCGGGAAAAGCCGAGCGCCCGCAAGCCGTCGATCCCTTGCGCGTCGCCGGCGTTTCCCGAAAGCGCCTTCATCTCGCGCCGGTTCATGAACACGGTCGCGAGCCGCTTCGCCATCGGCAGGAGCCGTACAACCTTGGCCGGCGAGATCGCGACGGCGAAGATCGGCGCGGACGAGAGATCGCCGATCAGCGCAAGCGTCGCTGCCGGCAGGTTGGCGTCGACGAGGATCGCTCCGGCCGACGCTATCGCCTCGCGCAGTCCCTTGCGCCGCAACTGCCGGGGCAGGGCGGTCTCGTAGATATCCATGTCCGCGAGACCCGCGATCTGCTCGCCCGCATCGTCGAGGATCGCCGTGTAGCTCGCCGTGCGCCGGTCGAGGAAGACGGCCGACAGGTCGGCGATGCCCGCGGTCTCGATCGCCCCGGCCACGATCGAGCCGTCATGGTCGCCGCCCCGCGCCGAGATCATCGCGACGGGCGCGATGCCGCGCAGCTTCGCGTTGCGCAGCGCGTTGAGCGCGCCGCCGCCGACGGAATAGGTCAGGTGGCCGGGATTGGAGGCGCCGGGCACGAACGGGCCTGCGATCCGGCCGATCCGGTCGACATGGCCCCCGCCAATCGCCAGAAGCGCGTATCCGCCCGTTTGTTCCGCCATATGATACCCGCGCGTTGCGTTCGTTTCCTGCGGGCCAATGTCGGCAGAATCAGGCAAAGGTCAATCGCGGCGGAAAGCGTGGACGGGGTACCCCGGGATGCATCCGCACCGACCTCTATGAGAACATATATAAAACAAATTTCGATACCGCAGCAGTATCAATGGTTTGCGCGGATTGCCAAAGCGGAACAAATCGCGTACAAATGTCCGGGGAAATTTGTAGTTTGCGCGCTTTGCGGCGATAACCTAAGGGTGAGGGACATATGGCTCAGAACAGTTTGCGTCTGATTGAGGACAAGCAAGTGGACAAGTCGAAAGCACTGGATGCGGCGCTCTCGCAGATCGAGCGGACCTTCGGCAAGGGGTCCATCATGCGCCTCGGCGTCAACGAGCAGGTCGTCGAGATCGAGACGATCTCGACCGGTTCGCTCGGCCTCGATATCGCGCTCGGCATCGGCGGGCTGCCGAAGGGCCGCATCGTCGAGATTTACGGCCCGGAAAGCTCGGGCAAGACGACGCTGGCGCTGCAGACCATCGCCGAAGCCCAGAAGAGCGGCGGCATCTGCGCCTTCATCGACGCCGAGCACGCACTCGACCCGGTTTATGCCCGCAAGCTCGGCGTGGCGCTGGAGGACCTGCTGATCTCCCAGCCCGATACGGGCGAACAGGCTCTCGAAATCGTCGATACGCTGGTGCGTTCCGGCGCCTGCGACGTGCTGGTGGTCGACTCGGTTGCGGCGCTGACGCCGCGGGCCGAAATCGAGGGCGAGATGGGCGATTCGCTGCCCGGCCTGCAGGCCCGCCTGTTGAGCCAGGCGCTGCGCAAGCTGACGGCCTCCATCTCGCGTTCCAACACGATGGTGATCTTCATCAACCAGATCCGCATGAAGATCGGCGTGATGTTCGGTTCGCCCGAGACGACGACCGGCGGCAACGCGCTCAAGTTCTACGCCTCCGTCCGACTCGACATCCGCCGCATCGGCGCGGTCAAGGATCGCGAGGAGGTGGTCGGCAACCAGACCCGCGTCAAGGTCGTCAAGAACAAGATGGCGCCGCCCTTCAAGCAGGTCGAGTTCGACATCATGTATGGCGAAGGCGTCTCCAAGACCGGCGAACTGGTCGATCTCGGCGTCAAGGCCGGCATCGTCGAGAAGTCGGGGGCCTGGTTCTCCTACAACAGCCAGCGGCTGGGTCAGGGTCGCGAGAACGCCAAGATATTCCTGCGCGAAAATCCGGAGATCGCCGACGAGATCGAACTGGCGCTGCGCCAGAACGCCGGCCTGCTCGCCGAGCAGTTGATGGACCGGGGCGGCGGCGCCGGGAGCGATGACGACGGCGACGAGAGCAGCGTCGCCGAGGCGTGACGCCCGGGCGGACATGCCCCGAAACGACAGGAT
>JBAQHA010000155.1:0-3136 GCA_049288075.1 Oricola sp. | reverse complement strand
ACAGCGCCAGCAATGGGACGAGGCGCAGATATCCGTGCGAAACGATCATGGAGTGCAATCTAAGCGCGAAACACGCAGGAATTGCTAAGAGGAAAGGTAAAACTGGGCCCGGTCAGCACCCGACGATCAATCGTGGACCGGCGTCACCGTGAATCCGGCCTGTTCGATCAGCGCCGCGAGGCCCTTTTCGCCCGGCAGGTGCAGCGCGCCGACGGCGATGAAGGCGCCGCCCTTGTCGAGCAGCGGCAGCGCCCGCTCGACCATGTTCCTGTTGCGCACATGCACCATGGTTTCCTCGAAGGCGGCATAGTCGACCGCGAGGTCCTTTCCGGCTTCCATTTCCTCGGTCGCCGCGCGCAGCATCGGCCACACCTTGCCGGTGTTTCCCTCGGCATAGAGCTGGATCGTCGTCTCGACGAAATCGTTGATCCGGTCGCCGAGCTCGATCGATTCGACCAGGCTGTTGACGTGGAACTCGATCGGCAGCGAGGCCATCGCCTCCAGCTGCTCGACGATGGTTTCGAGCCCGGCCAGCTCCTTGCCGTCGCGCTCAGCGTCCTCGGCGAGCTTCAGGTCGAGAAAGGACTGGCCCGACTGCTTGCGGTCCATCTCGCATTTCGGCAGCGCCACCATCGCCGTGATCAGCCACGGCTTCATCCGGTCGACGAGGGCGAGCTGCAGTCCGCGCTTGGCGAGGCCTTCCTTCAGGATGTCGCGCTGTTCGCCGGTCAGATAGTCCGTCAGCTGCTTGCCGTCGGTGAACATGGTCAGTTCCGGCTTGGAAAACAGCGCCATCTGCGCCTTGGACGGATCGAGGATCTCAGTGGTTTCGATCACGACCGTCTTCGCCCCGTCGAAGGCCTCCCGGGCGCCGTCCGGCAGGTTGACCACGCGTTCGTCGGTCAGGTGCATCGTCCCGAACAGCCAGGACGGCGCGACGCCCGGTTTCTCGATGCGGAACAGCAGCGTGTCGCCGTTCGGCGTCGCGTCCGCCTCGGCCATGACCCTGGCGTAGCGGGCCGGATCGTCGCGCTTCATTTCGTCCAGCACGTTGACGCCGCCGCAGGTGTCGTCGGCGCGCGCCGGCAGCGCCTGCGAGGCGACGAACAGCACCGCGACGAGCGACAAGGCGAACAGCGCATTGGCAAGCCCGAGCGCCGCGAGAAGCGGCCCGGAAAGGCGATCCAGGAAGTCGGTCAGCGTCTTCATCGGGCCAGACTGGCAAAAAATGGCGACCATTCCGTTAAGACGACACGATAAATGCGGCCGTTTCAGGCGCGCGGATGGGCGTTGCGATAGACGTCGAGCAGACGCGCCGTGTCGACGCCGGTATAGACCTGGGTGGTCGAAAGGCTCGCATGGCCGAGCAGTTCCTGGATGGTGCGCAGGTCGCCGCCATTGCCGAGCAGGTGGGTGGCGAAGGAATGGCGCAGCGCATGCGGCGTCGCCGTGTCGGGCAGGCCGAGCGCGCCGCGAAGCCTGCGCATGTCGCGTTGCAGGACCGCCGCCTGCAGAGGCCCGCCGCGCGCGCCGCGAAACAGCGGCCCGTCGGCCGAAAGATCGTAGGGACAGAGCTTGCGATAGAGTTCCGCCGCGTCGAAGACCACCGGCAGAAGCGGCGCCATCCGCGTCCTGTTGCCCTTGCCGGTCACGCGAAGCGCCCGCTCGCGGCGGTCCTTGAGCGCGTCGCCCGGCAGCGCCAGCGCCTCGCCTATGCGCAGCCCGCAGCCATAGAGCAGCGTCAGCACGGCGGCGTTGCGCGCCGCGATCCAGGGTTCCTCGTTCAACTGTTCAGATGCGTCCACCACCCGGCGCGCATCCGTCACCGTCAGCGGCTTCGGCAGCGATTTCGGCTGCCGCGGCGCGCGCATCGTCGTCGCCGCCGCCGCGTTGGCGAGGCCCTGGCGTTCCAGATGCCGCATGAAGGACCGGATGCCGGCAAGCCCGCGCCCCAGCGTGCGCGCCCCCGCCCCGCCAGCGCGGCGTTTGGTGAGGAAGGCCCGGAAATCGAGCGATTTCAGCTCGGCGACATCCTTCAGGCCCGGCGCCCCGCCGAGATGCGCGGCAAGGAACTGCAGGAACTGCCGCGTGTCGCGCTCATAGGCCTCCAGCGTATTTGCCGACAGCCGCCTTTCGCTGGAAAGCTGCTCCAGCCAGCCGCGCCGGGCGGCGGCGAGATCGGGTTTCGCGTTGACGAGGATCGAGGAGTCGTCGGACATGGGCCCATTCTGACGGACAATGGTTACCGCGCGATTTCACCCGCGCTTGGCGGATCGGCGAAAAGCCTGTAAGCGCGGCGCACTGACACGGAGCATGCGATGACGAAACCGGACAACCCGGTCCTGATGGGCGTGATCGGCGCGCCGCACGGCGTGCGCGGCGAACTGCGCGTCAAGCCCTATACCGGCGATCCGCTGGCCCTCGCCGACTACGGCACGCTCTACGACGCGAAGGGCAACGCCTTCGACGTGGCCGACATCCGCCCGCAGAAGAATGTCGTCGTCGTCACCTTCAAGCAGGTGAAGGACCGTTCGCAGGCCGAGGCGCTGAACGGCGTCGAACTCTTCGTCGACCGATCGCAGCTTCCCGACGACGAACTCGACGAGGACGAGTTCTTCGTCGCCGATCTCGTCGGCATCGACGCCCGTGACGAGGCCGGCGAATTGATCGGCCAGGTGATCGCGGTCCACAATTTCGGCGCCGGCGACCTGCTGGAAGTCGCGCCGGTGACGCCCGGCGGCGGGCTGGCCCGCAAGCAGGCGTTTCTGGTCGAATTCTCGCGCGAAACCGTGCCGGACATCGATTTCGACGCCGCAAAGCTGACCCTGGTCCGGCCCTCCGAGATCGAGGCGCGCGAGGAAGCCGAGGAAGAATGACCTTCCGCGCCACCGTCCTGACGCTCTATCCGGAGATGTTTCCGGGCACGCTCGGCCAGGCGCTCGCCGGCAAGGCGCTGGCGCAGGGCACATGGTCGCTCGACCCGGTCCAGATCCGCGATTACGCCACCGACAGGCATCGCAGCGTCGACGACACGCCGGCAGGCGGCGGGGCCGGCATGGTGATGCGCGCCGACGTCGTCGCCGCCGCGCTCGACGCCAATGTCCCGGCCGGCGACCGGCGCCCTCGCCTGCTGATG
>JBAQHA010000154.1:0-10809 GCA_049288075.1 Oricola sp. | reverse complement strand
GTGAAACTCGGCATGGGCGCCTGGCGCGTCCATGCCGCATCCGGGCGAAAACGCTTCCGGAGATCCGCGATCAGTACAATCCGGCCGCGCCGCGCAGGCGTGGCGCCACCGAGCCGATGCCTTCCGCACCGCACAGGCGGGCCGAGCGTGCCCGATATCAACTGGGGAACCCGATGCCGACGAAAGCTATTGTCAGTGAGGTCAAGACACTTTCTTGCAGCAACTCCTGGCGCAACTATTATTTCCTGAAGATCACGACCGAGGACGGCATCGTTGGCTGGAGCGAATTCGACGAGAATTTCGGCTCGCCGGGCGTTTGCGCGGTCATCGAAGAGCTCGCGCACCGGCTGATCGGCCAGAGCGCGATGCATCACGAACATATCCGGGAAGACCTACGCAACGTGACGCGGCCCGGCTCCGGCGGGGTGGTCGGCCAGGCGCTCGGCGCCATCGAGAACGCGCTTCTCGACGTCAAGGCCAAGGCGCTGGACGTGCCGTGCCACGTCCTGCTTGGCGGCAAGGTCCGCGACAAGATCAGGGTCTACTGGTCGCATTGCGTTTCCTACCGCACGCGCACCGAGCATTTCACGCCCGGGATCGTGGATGAGAGCGGCGTACGCCAGATCGCGCGGGAAGTCGGCGAAAAGGGTTTCACCGCGCTGAAAACCAACATCTTCCACTATGACGACGAGGGGCGGATCGAAGGCTGGTCTCCGGGCTTCAGCCGGCCGCACGAGCCCGGCCGCAACGTGGAACGAAAGACCCGCAAAGACCTGCGCAAGCATCTGCAGATCATGCGCGAGGAAGCCGGTCCCGATATCGATATCCTGCTCGATCTCAACTTCAACGGAAAGACCGAGGGCTTTCTGTCGATGTTGCGCGAAGTCGAGGACATCGACCTGTTCTGGGTCGAGATCGATACGCTCGATCCCAAGGCGCTGGCCTATATCCGCGCGCAGAGCCGTCACCCGATTTCCTCCTGCGAGACGCTGATCGGCCTGCAGCAGTTCCTGCCCTTCTTCCGCGAGCAGGCGATCGACGTCGCCATCATCGACACACCCTGGAACGGGGTCTGGCAGTCACTCAAGATCGCCGCGGCCGCGGAGGCGCACGAGATCAACGTGGCGAGCCACAATTTCTACGGCCATCTCTGCACGATGATGAACGCGCATTTCAGCGCCGTCGTGCCGAACATGCGCATCATGGAGACCGACATCGACCGGATCGCCTGGGACGCGGAGATTTTCACGCATGTTCCCGAGATCAGGGACGGCTACCTGATCGTGCCGGACCGGCCCGGCTGGGGCACCGAGCCGATCGAGGCGGCGCTCGCCAAGCATCCGCCGCTGGCAACGGTCGGAATGCCGAAACGCGTTTCGATCCCGCGTCTGTCCGTCTGACGATGGCTGACGCGCCCGGAGCATCCGAGTACACAAGAGTATCATGAACGAGCCAGTCGATGTCCTGATCATCGGAGCCGGCGCATCCGGTGCGGCCGTGGCCTGGAGCCTGGCCGAGACAAAGATGCGCATTCTCTGCCTGGAGCAGGGCGATTGGGCGAAACCGTCCGAATTCCCCAGCACGGGGCGGGACTGGGAGGCGCGGCTGTCGGAAGACTTCGCGCTCAACCCGAACCGCCGCGGCCTTGCCGCCGACTATCCGATCAACGAGGACGACTCGCCCATCAAGGTCGCGAACTTCAACGGGGTCGGCGGCGGGACGATTCTTTATGCGGCGCATTTCCCGCGCCTGCATCCGTCGGACTTTCGCGTCCGCACGCTCGATGGCGTCGCCGACGACTGGCCCATCGACTACCGCACGCTCGAACCGTTCTATGCCCTCAACGACCGCATGACAGGGGTTTCCGGCCTTGCCGGCGATCCGGCCTATCCTCCCAAGGAGCCGGTGATGCCGCCGCTCCCGCTGGGCAGGACCGGCGAGACGCTGGGCCGCGCCATGAACAGCCTCGGATGGCACTGGTGGCCGTGCGACGCCGCGATCGCGACGCAAGACTTCGAGGGCCGCGCCCCCTGCATCAACCTGGGCCAGTGCGGCTCGGGCTGCGCCCAGGGCGCCAAGGCGACCACCGACATCACCTACTGGCCCGAGGCGATTCGCGCCCGCGTCGAACTGCGCACGCAGTGTCGCGTCAGCCGGATCGAGACGAACGAAGACGGGATGGCGACCGGCGCCCACTATTTCGACGCCGATGGCCGGGAGATGTTCCAGCCGGCCGAAATCGTCATCATGGCCTGCAACGGCATCGGCACGCCGCGCATCCTGCTGAATTCGCATTCGGGCCGGTTTCCGGACGGGCTCGCCAATTCGAGCGGGCTGGTCGGCCGAAACCTGATGCTGCATCCCTATGCCCAGATCCGCGGTCAGTTCGACGAGCCCCTGGACGGCTATCGCGGTCCCCATATCGGGGCGTGGAGCATGGAGTTCTACGAGACCGACCCGGCGCGCGATTTCGTCCGGGGCTATTGCTACCAGTTCTCCCGCGGCGCCGGGCCGGTGCGGACAGCGATCAACGGGATGGCGGACGGCCTTCTGCCGTGGGGCCAGGGGCATCACGCCGCATTCCGGCGCCTGTTCGATCGAAGCGCCGGGATGGTCTCGATCTGCGAGGATCTGCCCGAGGAGATCAACCGTGTCACGCTGGATCCGGATCTGAAGGACGCCAACGGCATTCCCGCGCCGAAGATCACCTACAGGATCGGCGAGAACACGCAGAAGATGCTGGACCATTCCGTCGCGCGCGGCATCGAGATCCTCACGGCCGCCGGAGCGCACGACATCACCGTGAAATCTCCCCTGCCACATGCCGGCTGGCACCTGATGGGCACGGCGCGCATGGGAAGGGATCCGGAACGCTCGGTAGTCAACGAATGGGGCCGCAGCCACGACGTGAAGAACCTATTCATCGTCGACGGCAGCGTCTTCGTGACGTCCGGCGGCGTGAACCCCACCTCCACGATCCAGGCGGTGGCGTTGTATGTCGCCGACCAGATCAAATCCCGCATTTACAACCTTTTCGACTAAGCCGCCGATGACGACGACCGCCGACAATACGCAAGATCCGCTGTCCGATCTCGAAAGGGAAACGCTGCTATGCATTGCCGGACACATGATACCGGCTAGCGCCGAATACGGCATTCCCGGCGCCGACGATCCCGCGATCTTCGCCGACATCCTGCGGTCGGTCGGTCGAGATCGGCCGGTATTGGGCGAAGCGTTGCGTGTCGTGAGCGAAAACGCCGGCGGCCGCCTTGCCGCGCTTTCCGAGGCGAACCGGGATGCGCTGCTCGCGGCGTTTCGCGCGGGCCATCCGGCATTGGCCGGCGTGATCGAATCGGTCACGGCGCGTTGCTACTATCGCGACGACCGCGTGATGGCGTCGATCGGCATGGAGATCCGCCCGCCATTCCCGCTTGGTTACGACGTGCAGCAGGGCGACTGGTCGCTGCTGGAGCCGGTGCGGGCGCGCGGAAAGATCTATCGCGATGCGGATTAGAAGGGGGGAGCAGTCATGATCACGGACACGACACCGGAAACGTCGGGCGCCGGCGTGCGCCGTCGGGGACGCATTGGCGATCTTGCGACCCGCTGGTCGTTCATGGCGCCCGCGATCCTGCTTCTGACATTGTTGCTCGCCTATCCGATCTTCTACACGATCGACATCAGCTTCTCGCGTTTCGACATCGCCTCCTTCGGCGCCGGCGAATTCGTCGGATGGGAGAACTATCGCGAGGTGATCGACGACTATCGTTTCTGGGACTCGCTGAAGGTGACGCTGATCTACCTGGTCATCGCCCTGCCGCTGCAGGTCGTGCTCGGTTTCGGGATCGCCTTCCTGATCAATGCCGAATGGCGGGGGCGCGGCGCGATCAGGGCCCTGTTCATCATCCCGATGGTCGTCGCGCCGGTCGTCGCGGGCGGCATGTGGCGCATGATCCTCGATCCGCTCTGGGGCATCATGAACTACTGGTTCGGCCTTGTCGGCATCGGTCCGCTGGACTGGTTCGGCGATCCGCACCTCGCCATGGCGTCGATCATCATCATCGATACCTGGCGCTGGACGCCTTTCATCGTCCTTATCGCCACGGCGGCACTCCTGGCGTTGCCGAAGGATGTCTTCGAGGCCGCGCGGATCGACGGCGCCAACTGGTGGTCGACGCTCTGGTCGGTGGCCGTGCCGCTACTCGTTCCGGTCATCGCGGCAACATTCGTCATCCGCTGGCTCGGCGCGGTGAAGATGTTCGACATCGTTCTTGCCGCCACCTATGGCGGCCCGGGCAAGGCCACCAACGTGGTCAACCTGTTCATCTACGAAGAGGCGTTCCGCTCGCTGCGCTTCGCCGAATCCGCCGCCATGGCCGTGATCGTGCTGGTGCTGACGATGGTCCTGACGGGCCTGTTCCTGCGCGCCAGCCGCAAGCTGGAGGAACTGTTTTGAAGTCGATTGCTTCTCCCGCATTGCGCCGGCCGCGCGTGCCGCTCGGCCACCGGCTCCGCATCGCCGGCGGCATCTTCGTCAGCATCGTCTTCCTGTTCCCGATCTACTGGATGATCCTGACGTCGTTCAAGGACCAGGTCGACATCTTCACCACCCCGCCGAAGTTCTTCTTCACGCCGACGCTCGCCGCCTATGTCGAATATATGAAGCGCGCCGATATCGTTCGCCGGCTCATCAACACAGTCATTGTCGCCTCGGGTTCCGGCCTGCTGTCGATCGTCGTCGGCACCATGGCCGGCTACGCGCTGGCCCGCATCCGGCTGCGAGGCGCGGCGACTATCGGCGTGCTCATCCTGCTGTCGCGCGGCGTTCCGCCGATCGCACTCGCCGTGCCGATGTTCCTCGTCGCCCGAAAGCTCGGCCTGACGGACAAGCATATCACGCTGATCCTCGCCTACAGCACCTTCCTCGTTCCCTATGTCATGTGGCTGATGCGCAGTTTCTTCCTCTCGCTGCCACGCGAGCTGGAGGAATCCGCGATGATCGACGGCTGTTCGCGCTATGGCGCTTTTTTCAAGATCATCATCCCGATCTCGCTGCCGGGCCTGCTCTCGACGCTGATCTTCTCGATGATCCTCGCCTGGGAGGAACTGCTGTTCGCGCTGGTGCTGACCAACCGGTACGCATCGACCATACCCGTGGCCATTGCGGGGATCGCCGGGGATACGGTCAACGGCGCCAACTGGGCCGCCCTGACCGCGGTTGGAACCATTACCGTCATACCCGTCGTGGTCTTTGCGCTTCTGGTTCAGAAGTGGCTGATTAAAGGTTTGGCTGAAGGAGCGACGAAGGGTTAGTTCGTCGAACCCGCCCTTCGCGCAGAAACTGGATCGAGCCCATGAACAAGCCCAACACCTACATGACGAAGGCCGAGATGGCCCGGCGCCATATTCAGTCGATGATCCTGAGCGGAAACGTCGGACCCGGAGACAGAATCACCACGCGCGAGGTCTCGACCGCTCTGGGGATCAGCGAGACACCGATCCGCGAGGCCATCCGCGGGCTGGCATCGGAGGGATGGCTGGAAGTCCAGAATCATATCGGCGCCGTGGTGCAAGGTCTGAGGACCGAGCAGATCAGGGAGATCAGCGCGTTGCGCGGCCGCGTCTGCGGCCTTGCGATCGAGCTCGGGGCGCCAAATTTCGACGCGGAGCGTCTCGCAAGGATCGACGAGAACATCGAGGCCTATGCCGAGGCACTGGAGCGCAAGGATTATCAACTCGTCGCCGACAAGAACTACGAGTTTCACGAACTCCTTTGCGACAATCCGCAATCGCCCTGGTGCCACAAGCTCATCGAAAACATGCACGGGCAGATGTCGGCGCAGCGGCACGGCATTCCGCCGCAACACAACCGTCTCGCCGACGCGCTCGAAGAGCACAGGCGAATCCGCGACATGCTGCGCGCCGGCGATTTCGCGGGCGCGGCGGACATGGTCAAGCAGCACGAAAAGGCGACCGGGGATTTCCTGATCAAGATGATCAGCGAGATGCCGGACGGGGGAAAACAGCGGCAGTCCTGAACGATTGACGCAGGCCCGCGGCCAGACGGCCGGCGGGAACGGGAGGAGATATTCATGGGTACGGTGCAGATTCGCGATGTCCGCAAATCCTATGGCGCGGTGGAGGTCCTGCACGGGGTCTCGATCCACATCGAGGACGGCGAGTTCGTCGCGCTGGTCGGGCCGTCGGGCTGCGGGAAGTCGACGCTTCTGCGGATGATCGCCGGTCTGGAGGACATCACGGGGGGCGATATCGTCATCGGAAACCGGGTGGTCAACGACATCGCGCCGAAGGATCGCGACATCGCGATGGTGTTCCAGAACTACGCGCTCTATCCGCACAAGAACGTGCGCGACAACATGGGGTTCGCGCTGCGGCAGCGCCGTGTCCCCAAATCCGAGATCGAGGAGCGCGTCAATGACGCCGCGCGCATTCTCGGGCTGGAGCACCTGCTGGAACGCAAGCCACGCGCGCTGTCGGGCGGCCAGCGCCAGCGCGTCGCGATGGGCCGGGCGATCGTGCGCGACCCGAACGTGTTCCTGTTCGACGAGCCGCTGTCCAACCTCGACGCCAAGCTGCGTGTCCAGATGCGCTCGGAAATCAAGGAGTTGCATCAGCGGCTCAAGACCACGACGATCTACGTAACGCACGACCAGATCGAGGCGATGACGCTGGCTGACCGCGTCGTCGTCATGAACGGCGGCGTGATCGAGCAGGAAGGACCGCCGCTGGAGCTCTACGACAAGCCCGCAAGCCTGTTCGTCGCCGCCTTCATCGGCTCGCCGCCGATGAACTTCTTCGAAGGCGATCTTGTCGATCGCACCCGCCTCGTGCTTGCCGACGGGACCAAGCTCGAGCTGCCTGTCGGCGATGCCAAGGGCAGGGCGCGCGTCACCGTCGGCGTGCGGCCCGAACACTTCCAGCTTGCCGAGAAGGGCTGGCCGGCGACCGTTTCCGTGATCGAGCCGACCGGCTCGGAGACGCAAATCACCGCGCGCCTTGCCGGCAACATCGTCCGCATCCTGATCAGGGGGCGCACCGCGGTCAAACCGGGAGAGACGATTCATCTGACCATGCCGCCGCACCTCGTCCACATTTTCGACGCCGCGCCGGTGCCGGAAGTGGCCGAGATGGAAGACGCCTGATCGTCGTCGGTGGAATCGAGCCTTTTCAGGGAGTTTCGAAACGTGCGCGAATTGCGTGAATTCTATATTGGCGGCAGCTGGGTGGCCGCGCAGTCGGGGGCGGAACACGTGATGGTCAATCCCTCGACCGAACAGCAATCGGGCATTCTGGCCCTGGGAAGCGCGCGGGACGTCGACGCCGCCGTGGCAGCCGCGTCAGAGGCCTTTCCGGCCTGGTCCGTCACCGATCCGCGCATGCGGATCGCGGTCATCGAACGCATGCGGGAAATCTATGCGCGCCGCGGCGAAGAGATGGCGCGAGCGATCTCCGAGGAAATGGGTGCGCCGATCGACCTTGCGAGGACCCGTCAGGCCCCGGCGGCTTTGCGCCACATGACGAATTTTCTGGAAGCGATGAAACGATACAGCTTTGTCCGGCCGCTGGGCGCCCATGCGCCGAACGACCGGATCCTGATGGAGCCAATCGGGGTCGTCGGCCTGATCACGCCGTGGAACTGGCCGATGAGCCAGGTCGCGCTGAAGGTGGTCCCGGCACTGCTCGCCGGATGCACGATGGTGCTGAAGCCGTCCGAATTCGCTCCGTTGTCCTCGTTGCTGCTGGCAGAGTTCATCGACGAGGCCGGCGTCCCGGCCGGCGTCTTCAACCTTGTCCACGGCGATGGCAAGACGGCCGGCGCGCGCCTGGTGGAACATCCGGATGTGGCGATGATCTCCTTCACCGGGTCTACTCGCGCCGGCGCGAGCGTGTCGAAGGGCGCAGCCGACACGTTCAAGCGCGTGGCACTCGAACTCGGCGGCAAGGGAGCGAATGTCGTCTTCGCCGATGCCGATGCCGACGCCGTAGAGCGCGGCGTCAGGGCATGCTTCACCAACAGCGGGCAAAGCTGCAACGCGCCGACGCGCATGCTCGTCGAGCGGTCGGCCTATGCGGATGCGATCGAGAAAGCCAGGGCAGTTGCCGCGACCGTCGCCGTCGGGCCGTCGCATGAAGAGGGCGAGCATATCGGCCCGGTCGTCAATGGCCGCCAGTATGAGCGTGTGCAGTCGCTGATCGAGACGGGAATGAAGGAAGGCGCCCGGCTGGTTGCAGGCGGCCCGGGCCGGCCCTCCGGCTTCAACCGCGGCTTCTTCGTCCAGCCGACGGTCTTCGCCGATGTCACCAACGACATGACGATTGCCCGCGAGGAAATCTTCGGACCGGTCCTCTCGATAATCCCGTTCGAGGACGAAGAGGATGCCGTCCGCATCGCCAACGACACGCCCTACGGGCTTACCAACTATGTCCAGAGCGGCGACGGCGAACGGCGCATCCGGCTGGCGAAGCGCCTTCGCTCCGGCATGGTCGAGATGAACGGCCAGCCACGCGGCGCGGGGTCGCCCTTCGGCGGTGTGGGACAGTCCGGCGGCGCGAGGGAGGGCGGCGTCTGGGGCCTGGAAGAATTCATGGTCGTCAAGTCGGTCTCGGGATGGGGCTGACCTGGCGCCCGCAGTCCTAAACCGGCGCTTGTGCACAGGGTGGCGACCGATGCTCCGAGCACTCGGCATCGGCTACGGGAATCATCCGTTCCCGGCGCATGCCCGACATCGGGTTACGTGATGAAGGTCAATGGCGGAGAGGGGGGGATTCGAACCCCCGATACGGTCACCCGTATGCCGCATTTCGAGTGCGGTGCATTCGACCACTCTGCCACCTCTCCGTGGCGCTTCAGGAAGCGGGCCGGTCCATAGCCGCCTATCACGGCGAACACAAGCCTCACGCATCGAAAAGCTTGACTTTTAACGGCACCCGCATCATAGGGAGGCCGCTGGCGCGGGAATTCCGCGCCGCTTTGTTTTGTGTCCGAAGAAGTCCGGGCACGGAATCGAACAACGAAACCGTCACGACTGACCAAAAAGACGGCCGACCGGACAGCGTGTGCTGGACGGCGACAAGAGCCGAACCGAACACGAAAGGACAAAAAGATGTTCGCAGTCATTAAGACCGGTGGCAAGCAGTACCGCGTTGCCGCCCAGGATCTGTTGCAGATCGAAAAAGTCTCGGGCGAAGCCGGAGACATCGTGGAATTCAACGAAGTTCTGATGGTGGGCGAAGGCGCTGACGCGACCGTCGGCGCACCGCTGGTGGATGGCGCGCTCGTCACGGCCGAAGTCGTCGAGCAGGGCCGCGCCCGCAAGGTGATCGCGTTCAAGAAGCGCCGCCGCCAGAACTCCAAGCGCACCCGCGGCCATCGCCAGCACCTGACGACTATCCGTATCGCCGAAATCCTGACCGGCGGCGCGAAGCCGTCGAAGAAGGCAGCGCCGAAGAAGGCCGAGGCTCCGAAGGCCGAAGCCAAGACCGAGGCGAAGACGGAAGCAAAGGCCGAGGCCGCTCCGGCAGGCGCCGCGCCGCTGTTCACGGCTCCGGCCGGCGACGCCGACAAGCTGACCAAGATCAAGGGCATCGGCCCGGTCGCCGAGCGCCAGCTGAACGAGCAGGGCATCACCACCTATGCGCAGATCGCGGCCCTTTCGGACGCCGATATCGCCAAGGTGGACGAGAACATGCCGTTCTCGGCCGAGCAGATCCGCGACTGGCAGGACCAGGCAAAGGCCCTGATCGCGAAGTAAGAACCGCGCGCGGGGTTGTAAAAACGGCCCTTTGCTACCATAAGAACGGAAAATCGCGCTCTGACAGCGCGGCAGGAGACAGAAAATGGCACACAAGAAAGCCGGTGGTTCGTCGCGTAACGGTCGCGATTCGGAATCCAAACGTCTTGGCGTGAAGAAGTTCGGCGGCGAACGCGTCATCCCGGGCAACATCCTCGTTCGCCAGCGCGGCACGACGTGGCATCCCGGCGTCAATGTCGGGATCGGCAAGGATCACACGCTTTTCGCGAAAGTCGAAGGCGCGGTCGAGTTCAAGTCGAAAGCCAATGGCCGAAGCTACGTGTCGGTCATGCCGATTCAGGACGCCGCGGAATAAACCGGAGCCGCACATAAATCCGGCGCCTCAAAACCCGGATACAGGCTTGCAGCCAAACAACGAAGGGAGATGGGGCGCTACCATCTCCCTTTTCGTTTGAAGCGACACAATCATGATCGACACAGCGCCGAACTCCCGCATGGCCGAATACAGCGACCTGAGCTACGACACGCCGGTTCTGGTGACGGCGCGCCTCGTGCTGCGTCCGCCGCATCGCGACGACGTGGAAGAACTGGCGGCGATCGCAAACAATCGCCAGATCGCGGAAATGACTTCGCGCATGCCGTTCCCCTACGACCTGCGCGATGCGGAGACCTTCATCGGAAGCTGTCTCGCGGGAGAGCACGAAGGTTACCTCTACGCGATCACGCTCGCCGACACCGGTCACCTGATCGGGTTTTGCGGGCTTGAGAAGCGCGAGCGCTCGGGAGGATTCGAGATCGGATTCTGGCTCGGCGAAGCCTATTGGGGCGCCGGCTATGCAACGGAAGCGGCGGGAGCGCTGGTCGACCAGGCGTTCCGCTCTACCGGCGCGGAGCGCGTGCATGCGGTTATCCGCACGGTGAATCCGCGCTCGCGCAACGTCATCGCCAAATGCGGCTTCTCCTTCGTCGGCCTCGACGAGATCGACTCGGTCGCGGCCGGCCGGGTTCCGGTGGAGCGCTACGTGCTCGACCGCGG
>JBAQHA010000153.1:0-2782 GCA_049288075.1 Oricola sp. | reverse complement strand
CATCAGATGCTGGCCTCCTTCCCAGCCAGCATCTTGAATCACAAAATCGGCAGAACGGGAATCCCTCTCGATTCTGTCAATCACTGAACCGCTCTAAGGAGGTCCGTCTGCGAGTTCTTCATCAAGTGTCGATGCAAGCTGGAAAAATCGCCTGCGGACGTCCGATGCGTAGGGATTTGCGCGTTCGATGGCCTCAAAGACCTCGGGTGCATCATGCCGGACCATGCCGACGGCAGCGGACAGAAAATCGAAACTCCTGGTGGTCATGCGGGTCGGCAGAGGTTCCATCTGCACCAGCACCTTGGCGATCAGGTGCGTGAGCCCCTGAACCGTGGCCGCCTCGCGATCATGGGCCTCAGGCGTGGTCATGATGACGTCCAAGCCAAGCTGCTTGCGGAGGAATGCGGCAAGACGAAAACAGCGCCGGCCCCGGATCGGACACACGGCTATCTTGAGGCCCGCTATGCCGTCGCGCGCACTCTGGGGGCCAAACAGCGGGTGTGTCGCCGCAATCTCGGCATGTTCGGGGAGCCCGCGTTTCATGATCTCGGCGGGCACCACTTTCACCGATCCCACATCGAGCACCAATGATCCGGGCCGTATATGCGGAGCCACGGCAGCGACGATTTCCTCCATGCTCCCAACCGGCAGAGCAAGCACCACGACAGGACAGCGCGCCGCCGCCTCAAGGCTGGTGAGGGTTACGCCAAGCTGCTCGGCCACCGGCTGGAGACCCGGCGCGGGATCGTAGGCGCGGACATGGACGTAGGGTCGGACGTGACGCGCTGTCAGTTGCCCGAATGCGCCAAAGCCTATGACGCCGACTGTGGTACCGGATGTGAACTTGCCGCCTTCTGGCATGGATCGACCTCTTTTGGGGCCGCAAGGCCAGAGGTATCCCGCCGGAATTCAACCACTGGCCATGCAGCGGTTGAACAATGACAAAGCCCCGCCGCTATGAAAGCGACGCGTAATACAGCCCAGCGGTGAGGGATGCCGTTGTCATGGGGCGGTTGGTAACCACCCCCATAAGACATGTCAATCGCCGGCAGTTCGCGACAGCGGGCAGAGCAAGTGTCCGGCAAAAGTCGCGGTTCAGGACAAAGGCTTGGGCGCGAATGCCGCGGCCGGCGGCATTGAAATCGCGCCGTTTCCGGATAGGTTTCGCGCAAAGGAACAGCGCCATGACCATCGAAACCAGGATCGACCGCGAAGCCGCGAGAGCGATCGGACCGCTGCCGCCGGACCACCCGCCGGTGAATATCCAGAAAGTCGGCGTGCTTCTGGTCAATCTCGGCACGCCGGATGCGACCGACTACAAGTCGATGCGGCGCTACCTGAAGGAATTCCTGACCGACAAGCGGGTGATCGAGTGGCCGAGGGCCCTCTGGTATCCCATCCTGTTCGGCATCGTGCTCAGGACCCGTCCGGGCAAGGTCGGAAAGGCCTACGAGACGATCTGGAACAGGGAACTCGACGAGAGCTATCTGCGCACCTACACGCGCTCGCAGGCAGAGAAGCTGGGCGAGGCGCTGAAGGGCCACCCGGAGATCATCTGCGACTGGGCGATGCGCTACGGCAATCCGTCGATCGATTCCCGCATGACGGCGCTGCGCGAACAGGGCTGCGACCGCATCCTCGTCTTCCCGCTCTATCCGCAATATTCGGCGGCGACGACGGCGACGGTGAACGACAAGGTATTCGAGTCGCTGATGGCGACCCGCTTCATGCCAGCCGTGCGCACCGTGCCGGCCTATCACGACGAACCGGTCTATATCGAGGCACTGGCGCGGTCCATCGAGGGCCATTTCTCCAGGCTCGACTTCGTCCCGGAAAAAGTCATCGCCTCCTATCACGGCATCCCGCAGAGCTATTTCAAACGCGGCGACCCGTATCACTGCCATTGCCAGAAGACATCGCGGCTGCTGGAACAGCGGCTCGGCTGGGAAAAAGGGCGGATGATCACCTGCTTCCAGTCACGTTTCGGCCCGGAGGAATGGCTGCAGCCCTACACGGACAAGACCATCGAGCAACTGGCGAAGGACGGCGTGACGTCGCTCGCCGTATTCAATCCGGGCTTCGTGTCGGACTGCCTGGAGACGCTGGAGGAAATCGCCGTGCAGGGCGGGGAGATCTTCCATGAACACGGCGGTAAGAACTACACCCATATCCCGTGCCTCAATGACAGCGAAGGCGGGATGGCCGTGATCGAAGCGGTGGCGCGGCGCGAGTTGCAGGGCTGGATCTAGTCTTACCGAATCGCATTTCCCGACATATCGTAATCAGCGATTTACGACCCCATATCAGGGGTTCGGGGTGGAAAAGCCGCATGCGGCGTCTGGAGGGTTAAATGTTTGGGGGTCTCGATATTGCCATTGCGGTCCTTGCCGCGCTCGTCGTCATTCTGCTTTTTGCGGCAATCAAGACCGTGCCGCAGGGATTCAACTACACGGTGGAGCGGTTCGGGAAATATACCCGCACGCTCGATCCCGGCCTCAACCTCATCATCCCCTTCTTCGATCGCGTCGGCACGAAGATGAACATGATGGAGCAGGTGCTCGACGTGCCGACGCAGGTCGTCATCACCCGCGACAACGCATCGGTCGAGGCCGACGGCGTCTGCTTCTACCAGGTGCTGAACGCGCCCAAGGCGGCCTACCAGGTGGCCGGGCTCGAAAACGCCATCCTCAACCTGACGATGACCAATATCCGCTCCGTCATGGGTTCGATGGACCTGGACGAATTGCTGTCGAACCGCGACGCGATCAATACGCGGCTGCTG
>JBAQHA010000152.1:0-7568 GCA_049288075.1 Oricola sp. | reverse complement strand
CAGGACGATACGGTCGGCGGTTGCGACGCGTCCGGCGTCGGAGGTCAGGTCGATCTCGGCCGACAGTCCGATTTCGCGCGCCGAACGCTCGAAGGATTTGACCGCAGAGCGGAGATTGCCTGAGCCGTAATCGATGATTGCCACGCGCATGGCGGTCACCGTCCCGCTTCGCCGGCAAAGCCGAACAGCATGTCGCCGCGCTGCGGCAAGGGCGGCGGCCCCGCATGCGGTTTCATGGCGACGGCGGTCAGCGGCGCTGCGGGCGACGGCGCGCCGTGGTCGGCGAACCAGCGCAGTTCGGCGTCATCGAGATTGTCGGCGATCACCGTTCCTGCATCGCCATAGCCCCGACGGCGGTAAACCGCCATGCGCCAGGCCGGGCCTTCCAGCGCGACGAACAGGCTGACCGCGAGACCGGCGAGGCCGATCGCCATGCCGGGCGCCAGATACTCGCCAGTGACGCCAAGCACGCCGGAAACCAGCAGCAGAAGGACGGCGGCGAACCAGAGCCGATGCCAGAGCAGCCAGATCAGCGGGAACAACAGCGCAAGGACGGAGAAATCGTCGCGCACGAACACGGTTTCGGACCGGGTCCCGGTCAAGGGCCTGCGCTCCATGACGACGTAACTGGCCATGTCTTCAGCCTATCCGTTCAGCGACCCTTTGGTCGAAGGAATGACACCCGCCTGGCGCGGATCGATCTCGACGGCGGTGCGCAATACGCGGGCAACCGCCTTGAAGCAGGTCTCGGCTATGTGATGGCTGTTGGCGCCGCAGAAATTCTCCACATGCAGCGTAATGCCGGCGTTCTGGGCGAAAGCCTGGAAAAACTCGCGCACCAGTTCCGTGTCGAAGGCGCCGACCTTGGCGGTCGGGAATTCGACCTTCCAGACGAGGAAAGGCCGTCCGGACACGTCGATGGCCGCGCGGGTCAGCGCCTCGTCCATGGCGAGGTCGAGGCTGGCGTAGCGCGTCACGCCGCGGCGGTCGCCGAGCGCCTTCGCCAGGGCCTGTCCGAGCGCGATGCCGGTGTCCTCCACGGTGTGGTGGTCGTCGATATGCAGATCGCCCTTGGCGCTGACGGTCATGTCGATCAGCGAATGGCGCGCGAGCTGGTCGAGCATGTGGTCGAAGAAGCCGACGCCGGTCTTCATGTCATGCTTGCCGGTCCCGTCCAGGTTCACTGTGACGGAGATGGCGGTCTCGTTGGTCTTGCGGCTGATTTCAGCCGTGCGCGCGGTCATGGCGGATGCCCCTTTTGTTCAGGCGACTGCGCCTCATAACAAGGGTTTAGGGCAAATGCCAGCCTGCGCGCTGCCGGTTTGCATTTGGCCGCACCCCGCTTACATAGCGAAGACAAAAGACGCGGGCCCGGCCCGGTGAAAGGACAGGTCATGAGCAAGGAAGAACCCTACGGCACAATGCATGCCACGACGATCGTCACCGTGCGCAAGGGCGGCAAGGTAGTCATCGCCGGCGACGGACAGGTCAGCCTCGGCCAGACAGTGATCAAGGGCAATGCGCGCAAGGTGCGCCGGATCGGCAAGGATGGCGAGGTCATCACCGGTTTCGCCGGCGCAACGGCCGACGCCTTCACGCTGCTCGACCGGCTGGAGAAGAAGCTGGAGCAGTATCCGAACCAATTGATGCGCGCCGCCGTCGAGCTCGCCAAGGACTGGCGTACCGACAAGTACCTGCGCAACCTCGAAGCGATGATGCTCGTCGCCGACAAGACGACCTCGCTTTGCATCACCGGCAATGGCGACGTGCTGGAACCGGAACACGGCGTGATGGCGATCGGCTCGGGCGGCAATTACGCGCTCGCCGCGGCCCGCGCACTCGCCGACAGCGACCTCGACGCGGAAGCGATCGCGCGGCGCGCCATGCAGATCGCCGCCGACATCTGCGTCTACACGAACGGCAACGTCATCGTCGAAACGCTTGACACAGAGTAGGCCGGATATCCGTTTCCAGCCGGTAACGCCGGCCGATATTCCGATGCTGCGGCGTTGGCTGGAAAGCCCGCATGTGCGCGAATGGTGGGGCGATGCCGACACCGAACTCGGCTATATCAACGACATGCTGGAAGGGCGCGACACCACACGGCCTTTCATCTTCCATGTCGATGGAGAACCGGCCGGATACATCCAGTACTGGTTCATCGCCGACGCGATCCGCGACGGCTATGACGACGAGGCGCCCTGGCTGCACGATCTGCCGGACCATGCCATAGGAATCGACCTGTTCATCGGCACAACCGGGAACGTGTCAAGAGGCATCGGCACGGCGGCGATCCGCGCCTTCATCGCCGAATTGTTCGCCGAAGGGCACCGGCTGATCATCATCGACCCGGACGAAGCCAATCATCGCGCCGTCAGGGCCTACGAAAAGGCGGGTTTCGTGCCCTATGATCGCTACCGGGACGAATCGGGCGTGACGCTGCTGATGAAGTTCGCGCCGCAGCGTTTCAGGGAGACGGAAGCATGATTTCCGAAGACACGCTCGCGCTTGCCGTCAGGCGCGCCATCATCTCGGCCGACCAGCGGGACCGGATCGTCGCGCTCGCGACGACCCCGCCGCCGCTGGCCACGGAGATGGAGCCGGCGACGCCCGGCGACGAGCCGATGCGGCTGATCGGTGGCGGAAACGACCTGTTCGTGACGGTGGGAATCGTACTGCTGCTGTCGGGATCGCTGTTCGCGCTACAGGCCGTCGCTGGCGCCAACAACGCGATCGTCGCCGCGGTGCTCGCCGGCTTCATCTGGCCGGTCGCCGAATTCGTCACGCGGCAGCGGCGCATGCGACTATCGAGCACCGTCCTCGGACTCGGCTTCGTCGCGGCGATCACGACACTGATCGGGATCTATCTCGCTGGCCGGCCGGAAATGAGCGGCATCGACAGTCCGATCGAAGTCGCGGGACTGCGCCCCAGGGCGGCATTCTATGCGCTGGTCGCCTTCGGCGGCGTCGCCGCGGCGGCTGTGGTCTATTTCATCCGCTTCCGCGTGCCGGTCATGGCCGCCGTCCTGGCGCTCGCTTTTACCGGCGCGGCTTTCTTCTTCACGACGCTCTTTCTCTATGACGGGGTGGTGAACGGCAATGTGCTGATGCCGACGCTGGAACAGGTCCCGGACATTCTCGCCAACGCGCTCTACGTGCCGCTCATCTGCGGCTTCATCGTCTTCGGTACGGCGGTGGCGCTCGACCTGCATGACCGCGAGCGTTTCACGATCTGGTCGGACTGCGCGTTCTGGCTGCACGTCATCTCGGCCCCATTGCTGGTGCATCCGCTGTTCATCCTGGCGACAGGTCAGGACGTCGTCTTTGGCAGAATAGAACCCGGCCTGTCCGCCTCGGTGATGCTCGGTTTCCTGATCGCGGCGTTCGTCTATGTCGCGCTCGCCATCGACCGGCGATCGCTGCTGATCCCGACGCTCGCCTATTTCGGCTCGCTGGGCATCTACTACCTCGTCAACAGCGCGGCGAACACGACCGGAATCCCGCCTTTCGCGCTGATCCTGCTGGCGATCGGCGCGCTGATCATCCTGTTCGGAGCGGGCTGGCAGAACATCCGGCGCTTGATTGTGGGGTCGACGCTACCCACATCGGTTCTGAAAAGACTCCCCCCAATCAAGACGTGAGTGCAAATGTCTGATTTCTCCCCGCGGGAAACCGTTTCCGAACTCGATCGCTTCATCATCGGCCAGAAGGACGCCAAGCGCGCCGTGGCCATTGCCCTGCGCAACCGCTGGCGGCGCCAGCACCTGGAAGGCGCGATGCGCGACGAGGTCATGCCGAAGAACATCCTGATGATCGGGCCGACCGGCGTCGGAAAGACAGAAATTTCGCGCCGGCTGGCGAAACTCGCCGGCGCGCCCTTCGTCAAGGTCGAAGCGACTAAGTTCACCGAGGTGGGTTATGTCGGCCGCGACGTCGAGCAGATCGTGCGCGACCTGGTGGAAGCGGGCATCGCGCTGGTGCGCGAAAAGAAGCGCGAGGAGGTCAAGGCCAAGGCCTTCGTCAATGCGGAGCAGCGCGTGCTCGACGCCATCGTCGGCTCCACGGCCAGCCCCGCGACCAAGGACAGTTTCCGCAAGAAACTGCGCGAAGGCGAACTCGACGACAAGGAGATCGAGATCGACATCGCCGACACCGGCCAGGGCGGCATGCCGGGCTTCGAGATCCCGGGCATGCCGGGCGCCAATATCGGCATGATCAATTTGAACGACATGCTCGGCAAGGCGCTCGGCGGAGCGCGAACGAAGAAGGTCAAGACGACCGTGCGCGAGTCGCACGACATCCTGCTCGCCGACGAATCCGACAAGCTGCTCGATCAGGACCAGATCGTGCAGGAAGCGATGCGCTCGGCGGAGAACGACGGCATCGTGTTCCTGGACGAGATCGACAAGATCGCCGCCAGCGAAGGCCGCTACGGCGCCGGGGTCAGCCGCGAGGGCGTGCAGCGCGACCTGTTGCCGCTGGTGGAGGGCACGACGGTCTCCACCAAATACGGGCCGGTAAAGACCGACCACATCCTGTTCATCGCATCGGGCGCTTTCCATGTCTCCAAGCCGTCCGACCTGTTGCCGGAACTGCAGGGCCGCCTGCCGATCCGGGTGGAACTGCGGGCGCTGGAGCGCGACGACCTCAAGCGCATCTTGACCGAACCCGAGTCGAGCCTGATCAAGCAATACATCGCGCTGATGAAGACGGAAGACGTGACGATCACCTTCACCGACGACGCCATCGACGCGCTCGCCGACATCGCGGTCGACCTGAACTCGACCATCGAGAATATCGGCGCGCGACGTCTGCAGACCGTGATGGAGCGGGTTCTCGACGACATTTCCTTTTCCGCGCCGGACAAGGCAGGCGAGGAATTTGTCGTCGACGGCGACTATGTCCGGAGCCAGATCGGCGATCTGGCCCGCAATACGGACCTTTCGCGCTACATACTGTGACCAATCGGCCATAATGGCAGAATCGTTGCGACGGCCCCTCGACTCCGAGGGGCCGTTTTTCTACTAGCGTGGCGGGGCGCACTGGCAGAATATTCTAACGATGTCGTCATTCCGCATTTTGGCATTCGCCTCGCTGTGGCTGTTGCTTGGAACGGCAGGGCCGGCGCTTGCATTGACGGTAGTCGAGCCCGGCAACCGGAATGTCGAGCAGCCGGCGATACCCGGTTCGTCCAAGAGCCGCACCGCCGCGCTGAAGACGACCTTCGAGCGAAAATACGAGAAGGTCATCGGCCTCTTGGGGCGCGACAAGCAGCTGATCGCCAATATCAAGCGCACCGCCGCAAAATTCGGTATCGACCCGATCCACATGATCGGAGCGATCGTCGGCGAACACACCTACAATGTCGACGCCTATGACCGCGCCCAGACCTACTACATCAAGGCGATTTCCTATCTGAAGGAATCGATCGAATTCGAGCACGAAGGCGAGGATATCGACGATTTCATCCAGCGCCCGCAATTTTCCGCCTGCGACGGACTTTCCGGCAGCCGGGCGGTATGGACCTGCCGCGAGAACGTGTGGAACGCCGAATTCCGCGGCAAGACCGTGGACGGAAAGCCGTTTCCCAACGACCGGTTCAGCTCGGTGTTCTTCCAGCCCTTCTATGCCGGCCAGACCTTCGGCATCGGCCAGCTCAATCCGCTGACCGCGCTGATGATGACCGACAAGGTCTCGGAAGTGACCGGGGCGCGCAAGCTGACGCACGAGAACGGCAAGGACGTCTACCGGGCAATCATGGATCCCGACGAGACGCTGCCCTATATCGCGGCGACCATCGCCTCGGCGATCGACGATTATCGGACGATCGCAGGCTTCGACATCTCGAAGAATCCGGGACTGACCGCCACGCTCTACAATACCGGCGACACGGAGGCCAAGGCACGCGCGCTGGCGGCACGCAACAGGAGCGCCGGACGGACGATCAGGCCCGAGGAAAACTATTACGGCTGGATGATCAACGAGAAGGAAGCCGACCTCAGGGCGCTGCTCGGCGAATAGCTATCGCCCGGGAAGCTGGCCGGGCCTGTTCAGCAAGACGCGGATGCGGTGGTTGAGGTGCTCGAGGTCCTCGCGCGACAGCTTTCCCATCGCCTGGCCGAGAAGATTGGCGAGTTCGGTCGCCGCCGGATCCATCCCCGACGTGTCGATCACGACCTTCGGCGCCGATTGCAGCGCAAGGCGCTGCAATTCGTCGGCGTCGTCCCAGATGATGTTAAGGCAGGCGATGATCCGCTGCAGCAGCGCCCAGCCCGGCACGCCGCGATGGCCGTGCTCCAGCGCCGACAGATAAGCGGCGGAAACGCCGACCTTTTCGGCCATCTCCTTCTGCGTCATGCCGCGCTCGGCGCGCAGTTCGCGCAGGCGGGCCCCGAACGGCGTCATCGGCGCAGAGTCCCGTCGGAACGCGCCAGCTTGCGCAGGCGGATATAGATCGCGCCCTCGCCGCCATGGTGGCGGCTGGCCGAGGAATAGCCGCTGACCAGGCCCGCGAAACGCGCACTGTTGAGCCAGACCGGCACCATGCGCTTCAGCACCCCCTCGCTGCCGAACGAGGCGCCCTTGCCGGTGATGACGAGGACATGGCGCGCGCCGCGGGAGCGGGCATCGGCGAGAAAGGCGTAGAGGCGGTCGTGCGCCTGGTCCTGGTTCATGGCGTGAAGATCGACGCGCGCATCAATTGAAAGCCTGCCCCTGGCGAGCTTGCGTTCCGTCGGCCGGTCAATCCGGCGTTCAGGCCCCGAGACCGGTTTCTGCGGCGGCGGACGATAGCCATGCGCGACATGCGAGCGGATATCGGCTTCGGCCGTCGCCTGTTGCGGCGCGGCGGGCTTCCGGCCGTCAATCGCGTCGAGGAAATCGCGCTTCGCGTCGCCGGCCGAGGGGGGCGACACGACCGGCCGGTCGCGCAAAGGCGTGACGGTCCGGCCGACCCGGTGCCAGAGGATTGTTTCCTCCTCGGTCAGCTTGCGGCGTTGACGCTTCGCGGTCACGGCGTCACCGCGGCGCCGGGCTCGATCGCCACGCCTTTCGGCACGAGAAGCACGAAATCGGCCGGCGAACGCACAGCCCCGGCGCGCTCGCCGGCCGCAGCGCCCGATCCCATGAACAGGTCGCCGCGCGCCGCGCCGACGATGGCGCTGCCGGTATCCTGGGCAATCATCAATTTCCGCCATGGCCGACCGTTGACCTTGTCGGCGCCGACAAAGATCGGCGAGCCGAAAGTGTGCAGCAGGCGGTCGACCGCGAGCGAGCGCCCGGCGGTCAGCGGCACCTTGGCAGCGGCGATCGGGCCGGCGGCGGGATCGTCCACGGCGGCTTCTCGAAAGAAGATGTAGGAGCGGTTCTCTTCCATCAGGGGGCGGGCCTCGCCGGGATGGTCTGCCAGCCAGCGGCGGATCGCGTTCATGGAAACGGCGTCGGGATCGATTTCGCCGCGCTCGACGAGACGCTTGCCGATCGCGGTGAAGGGATGGCCGGTCTTGCCGTCATAGGTGACGCGAATGGTATTGCCGTCGGCAAATCGCAATCGCGCGGCGCCCTGAACA
>JBAQHA010000151.1:0-1903 GCA_049288075.1 Oricola sp. | reverse complement strand
GGGAGACGATGTTCTCCGAGGCGATCAGTTCTATCTCGTGACGCTGGCGACCAAGCTCGCTGCGGATCGCGTCATAGATTTCCGGATCGCGATCGGCGAGCGTCTCGGTGAAAAACGGGTCCGCATGGGCCATTTTACGGGCCGTGCTGTTCTGCGACATCGAAAGAAGTCCTTTCCGAAAAGGGTGAAAAGCGCCGTTTGCGGGGCGCATTATCACGTATCCCCGCATACTTCCATCGCCTGAAGACGAATCCGCCGCGGCGCATTCAGGCCAAGACAAAGGCGGTCTCGCAAAACGAAAGCGCCGGCGCAAGGCCGGCGTCTCGAAGCGTATTCCATCGGGGTCAGAGCGTGGTCGAGGACAGCATCAACTCGTCGACGCCGTCACGGCCGTAAATGTCGTCACGGAAATGGACGACGCCGTCGCCGGTCGACCATGCGGTAATGTAGACGAAGTAGACCGGAACCGGATCGACAAGCCCGATCTCGGTGTTCTCGCCCGATGCGACAATGGTCTCGATCTGGGAGCGCGACCAGCCCGGCGTATCGCGCAACAGCCAGATCGTCAGTTCGCGCACGTCCTGGACGCGCACGCAGCCGGACGATTCGAATCGCAACAACTGACCGAACAGGCTCTGCTGCGGCGTGTCGTGCATGTAGACCGCATGCGGGTTCGGGAAATTGATCTTGGTGGACGCCATGGCGTTGATCTTGCCCGGGTCCTGGCGGAAACGCAGGTTCACGGCCTCGTCGGTCGACCAGTCGACGAGTTCCGGCGGAACCTCCTGCCCCTGCTGGTCGAACAGGCGAATGCCATTGCGCGTCAGATAGGTCGGATCCTCGCGCATCAGCGGGATGATATCCTTCTGGATGATCGACGTCGGCGCGTTCCAGTAGGGGTTGAGGATGACCTGATCGATCTTGGAGTTCAGAATCGGCGTCTGGCGCTCGATGCGACCGACGATCGCCTTGTGGTTCTGGGCGACGCGTCCGTTCTCGACGGCCTCGATCTCGGCGGCCGGAATGTTGACCATCACGTAGCGGTCGCCGAGGAAGCCCGACATCGACCGCAGCCGGACAAGATTGGTCTCGAGCTGGCCGAGGCGGATATCCGCGCCGACGTTGAGCGCGGCCAGCGTCACGTTGCCGATTACGCCGTCAGCCGGCATGCCGTGGCGCAGCTGGAAGCGCTTGACCGCCGCATCGAGGAAGGTATCGAAAACGTCGTTGGCACCGGAATTGCGCGGCAGGTCGCCGGAGATCATCAGGCGCTGGCGCAACTGGCGCACGGCCGGGTCCGTCGAGCCGACCTTGAGTCGCTGGGTCAGATTGACCTGCGGCCAGCCGCCCTGGGCAACGATGTCGCGATACACGTCGATGGCGCGCTCGATATAGGAGACGGTAGCAGGGCTGAGAATCGGCTGGCGCGACTTGACGTCAGGAGCGCGGGTGCCAACGGCGTCGAACTGGTCATCCCAGTTTCCGCGGCGCGGCGACTGCAGTATCTCGTTGAGGAGCGGTTCCTGCGCGAGCGCAGGCGAAAGTCCGGCTGCGAGAGCTCCGAGGGCTCCGGCGCCCTTCAGGAAAGTCCGGCGACTGCTTTTTTCAAATCCGTTCATCACCCACCTGTGAATGCGCATTCAAGGGCGCGGTATCACCTGCCTTATGCCGGCCGGTTTCTAGCACCGTCAACTTAACAAAGCGGAAACCATAATCACGGTTCCGCGGTCGAAAAAAAGCGAAGAACGATGATTGCCGCCCACTTCATCACGCCCACCGTCATGGTCGCAGGTCTCACAGGAATATGGCCAATTCATGTTAGGTGGCGTCAGGCCAGCATGGCGGTTCCGTGCCCAAAACCGGGCCTCCGCCTGTCTCATTGCGGGACGGATGACGCCGGGCC
>JBAQHA010000150.1:0-3605 GCA_049288075.1 Oricola sp. | reverse complement strand
GTCCACATCGTTGCGGCGCACACTTTTTATCGAAGTGACCCGAAACAAGGAGTGTGCAATGACCGGATTTGCCATCAATCGTCGACAGATGCTCGCGGCCCTGGCCGCCGGCGCCGGAACAGGCCTGATCGGCTTGCCGCGCCTCGCCCGCGCGGACGTATCGGAAATCTTCTGGGCAACATGGAGCTCCAATGCCCACAATGAATACACCGATCCGTTCGAGAAGCAGACCGGCGTCAAGGTCAAGCTGTCCTACCTCAACAGCGAGGATGCGCAGTTTGCCGCTCTGAAGACTGGCTCGGCCTCTGACTGGGACGTCGTCAACCCGTCGCTGAACGGCGCCTGGCGCTACATCAAGGGCGGCGTACTGGCGCCGCTCGATCTCTCCAAGCTGCCGAACACGGAATATATGTATCCGCCCTTCAAGACGACTGATCGCAACAAGGGCGACGACGGCCAGACGTACGCGATCCCCTATCTTTGGGGTCTCAATCCGCTGGTCTACCGTACCGACGTCTACTCGGAGGAGCCGACCTACTCGACGCTGTTCGACGAGAAGTACAAGGGCCAGCTCGCCATGCGTGACTATCCGCTGGAGTCGATCGCCATCGGTGGGCTGTATCTTGGCATTTCACGGGACCATGTCTTCGATATGACCGATGCCGAACTGGCGGAGGTGAAGAAGGTGCTGATCGCGCAGAAGCCGCTGCTGCGCACCTACTGGCAGACGATCGGCGACCTGACCAACCTCATGGCGACGGGCGAGGTGACGCTCGCTTTCTCCTGGCGCGTTCCATACGACGAACTGAAAGACAAGTTACCGATGGCCATGGCCAAGCCGAAGGCCGGCATCATGGGCTGGTGCGACTGTGTCGCCATCCCGGCCGGACTGGCCGAGGAGAAAGTGCCGGTCGCCTATGAGTTCATCAACTATTTGCTGGGCGCGGACTATTCGAGCGCGATCGCCGAGATCGGCAACTATGCGACGACCTCGTCGATCATCCGCGACAAGCTGACGCCTGAAAAGCAGACGGCGATCTTCGTCGATGATCTGAGCGTGATGGAATCCTTCATGTGGCCGGTCGCGCCCGAGAACTACTCGGACTGGATCAAGCTCTGGAACGAGGTAAAGGCCGCCTGACTGGGGCCGCGGGGCCGGCCTGACAGGTTCCCGCGTCCCTTTTCAAGCTTACGACGAACGACGCCGACCGAATGATGGAACCCACGAGCCTTCCGCCGCTTCTCGTCGCCCGCGGCATCGTCAAGAACTACGGGCGCACCCGCGCCGTCGCTGGCGTCGACCTCGACGTTCCGGAGCGCGCTTTCATGACGCTGCTCGGGCCGTCGGGCTGCGGCAAGACCACGATTCTGCGCATGATCGCCGGATTCGAGGAGTTGGACGATGGCTCTCTGGTTCTTGACGGGAAGTCGCTAAAGGGTGTTCCGCCGGAGCGGCGTCCAGTCAATACCGTCTTTCAGAGCTACGCGCTGTTCCCGCACCTGAACGTCGCCGAGAATGTCGGCTTTTCATTGAGGCTGCGGAGCGGGGCGGCAGAGGCCGAGGGCCGTGTCGAACGCGCGCTGCGAGCTGTCCACATGAGCGAATACGGCGCTCGCTATCCGCACCAGCTGTCTGGCGGCCAACAGCAGCGCGTTGCTGTGGCGCGCGCGATCGTCGCCGAGCCGCAGCTGCTGTTGCTCGACGAGCCGCTGTCGGCACTCGACCGCAAGATGCGCTCGCATCTCCAGATCGAACTGAAGGAGTTGCAACGTCGGCTTAACATCGCCTTCGTTTATGTGACGCACGACCAGGAGGAGGCTTTCGCGCTCTCCGACGTCATTGTCGTGATGAACCATGGCCGGATCGCTCAGATGGCCGATCCGCAGACGCTCTACAACCGGCCCGCCGACAGCTTCGTCGCCGATTTCATCGGCGGCTCGACGCTCGTCGAGGGCCGGGTGCGCCAAGCCCGTCCGGGCCGGGCAGCGGTCGAGACTGAGCTCGGCACGATCGAGGCGCCATCAGTCGACGGGCTCGCGAAGGGTCAGTCCGTTATGCTCGTGATCCGGCCTGAAGCAGTCGCGCCGGCGGCCGATGGTGCATTCCTCGGCACGGTTGGCTACACCGTGTTCCAGGGCGAGCGCACCATGGTTAATGTCCGTTGCGGCGCGATCGAGATGCAATACCCGAGCAATAGCCCCCCCGCCGAAGGGGATGCCGTCCGGCTGTCTCTCGATACGGAACGCGTGTTTATCACGCGGATTGCCGAATGAGCACTAGCCCGATGCGCCGCAAGCACCTGGCTATACCGGTCGCGATCGCCGTCCTGATCGGTTGCGTCGCGCCGATCATGGTGCTCTGCGTCTTCAGCGTTTTCGTGGTCGAGGATTTCGACCTCGTGACGGCCTTCTCGGGCGCGGCCTGGAAGGAGCTCTTCACCGGGCCGACTTACTGGTTCTTGATCGGCAAGGCGGTCCTTTCGGGCTCGGTGACGGCGTTCCTTACCTCGATCGTTGGCTATCCGGTGACGCTGGCGCTGTGGCGGCTGAAGCCGTCATGGAAAGGTGTCGGCCTCGTGATGATCCTCACCCCGCTCTATACGGGCGAGATCGTCCGCATTTATGCCTGGCGCATCGTTCTCGGCGGTGAGGGGTTGGTAAACTCGCTGCTGATGACGCTCGGCGCGATCGACGAGCCTCTGAAATTCCTCCTTTTCTCGCCGTTCACCACGGCGCTGGTCCTACTATACAACAACCTTCCCTATATGGTGCTGGCAATCTGGATCTCGCTGGAAATGGTCGACGGACGCCTGATCGAGGCGGCGCGCGACCTTGGTTCGCGGCCGATCGAGGCTTTCTGGCGGGTAGTCTTCCCATTGACCGTGCCGGGGCTCGCCGCCGGCGTTTTTTCCGTCTTCGCGTTGTCGGCGGGCGAGATGATGACGCCGATGCTGCTGGGCGGCACCACCGGATCGACGGCGATGGCCATGATCGACAACCTGTTCGGGACCGCCTTTGATTGGCCGATGGCCTCGGCATTCGCGTTAGCCCTGCTGATCGGCCTGTTTGTTTCGGCCGGAGCGCTGGCCGGCACGCTGTTGCGGATCAATGGCGGCCGGGGGCTGTTGCAGCAGGTTGGCTCATGACGCGGACCAATGTCGTCGCCCTCGTGCTCGCCGGCGTGTTCCTCTATCTGCCGGTGGTCGTCCTTGCGGTCTTCTCGTTCAACGATTCAGCGCTTATGGCGTTTCCGCTGAGTGGCTTTACGCTGCGATGGTATAGCGAGCTGGCCGGCAACGAAGCCTTCCTGAGCGGCTTCCTTACCAGCTTCCTGATCGCCCAACCGGTCGGCGTGATCGGTATGGTGTTCGGTCTGATGGCGGCGCTCGCATTGACCGCGCCGAGCTTCCGTTGGCGCGGGCTATTCGCCGGCCTCGTCCTCATACCTTTCCTCGTGCCGAAGAGCGTGCTGTCGATCGCCCAGGCGATGATCATGAGCCGGGTCGGCCTCGATCGCGGCGCGATTGCGCTGATCTGCGCGCAGGCGCTGATCGTGCTGCCGTTCACGACGGTGCTGCTGACGGCGGTGCTCGTCCGCTTCGACC
>JBAQHA010000149.1:0-6615 GCA_049288075.1 Oricola sp. | reverse complement strand
GCACGCCATGCAGAAGGCGGAAGCCCCGGCGCGCGCCGGCCATGAAGTACACTCGCCGATGGTCGGCACCGCCTACCTGGCGCCGGCGCCGGACGCGGCCAACTTCGTCGAGGTCGGCCAGACCGTCAAGGAAGGCCAGACGCTGCTGATCATCGAAGCGATGAAGACGATGAACCAGATTCCGTCGCCCCGCTCGGGCACGATCACCGAAATCCTCGTCAGCGATTCCGAGCCCGTCGAATACGGCCAGCCGCTCGTCGTCATCGCTTAACGCGGATCGGAGCCGGCATGTTCAACAAGGTCCTCATCGCCAATCGCGGGGAAATCGCCCTGCGCGTGCTGCGCGCCTGCAAGGAGCTCGGCATCGCGACCGTCGCGGTCCATTCGACCGCCGACGAAAGCGCGATGCATGTGCGCCTCGCGGACGAAAGCGTCTGCATCGGCCCGCCGCCGTCGCGCGACAGCTATCTGAACATCCACCAGATCGTGGCCGCCTGCGAAATAACCGGCGCGGACGCCGTGCATCCCGGCTACGGCTTCCTGTCGGAGAACGCCAAGTTCGCCGAGATCCTGGAAGCCCACAACATCACCTTCATCGGCCCGACCGCCAAGCACATCAACATGATGGGCGACAAGATCGAGGCCAAGCGCACCGCGGCGCGGCTCGGCATCCCGGTCGTTCCCGGCTCGGAAGGCGGCGTCAGCGACGAGACCGAAGCCAAGCGCATCGCCGCCGATATCGGCTATCCGGTCATCATCAAGGCGACCGCCGGCGGCGGTGGGCGCGGCATGAAGGTGGCGCGCTCGGAAGACGACCTCGTCGTCGCGCTGCAGACCGCGCGCTCGGAGGCCGGCGCGGCGTTCGGCAATGACGAAGTCTATATCGAGAAGTTCCTCGGCCAGCCGCGCCACATCGAGGTGCAGGTGGTCGGCGACGGCGCGGGCGCGGGCATCCATCTGGGCGAGCGCGACTGCTCGCTACAGCGCCGACACCAGAAGGTCTGGGAAGAAGCCAACTCACCCGCCCTCAACGCCAAGCAGCGCGAACATATCGGCGAGGTCTGCGCCAACGCAATCGCCGAAATGGGCTATCGCGGCGCGGGCACGATCGAGTTCCTGTACGAGAACGGCGAGTTCTATTTCATCGAGATGAACACGCGGCTGCAGGTGGAACATCCGGTCACCGAAGCGATCACCGGCATCGACCTCGTGCACGAGCAGCTGCGTGTCGCCTCGGGCGCGGGCCTGTCCGTGCGCCAGAGCGAGATCACCTTCGAGGGCCACGCCATCGAGTGCCGCATCAACGCCGAGGACCCGAACACATTCGTACCCTCGCCCGGCACAATCACGCATTACCATACGCCTGGCGGACTCGGCGTGCGTGTCGATTCCGGCGTCTATGCAGGCTACAGGATTCCGCCCTATTACGACAGCCTGATCGGCAAGCTGATCGTGCACGGCCGCAATCGCGTGGAATGCATGATGCGGCTGCGCCGCTGCCTCGACGAATTCGTGGTCGACGGCATCAAGTCGACGCTGCCCCTGTTCCAGGACCTGGTGCAGAACCCCGACATCGCCAACGGCGACTACGACATTCACTGGCTTGAGAAGTATCTCGCGGCCAAGAACGCGACCGTCTGACGCGGCAAGCGTGGCGGCCGTTCCTCGCGGCCGCGCGCACGGCAAGGACGCCAACCGATGACCCGCAACGACGGAAGCGAAGCCAAGAGGCGCGGCCTGACGCCGCAAATCCTGTTGCGCGCCTATGCGGCCGGCATCTTCCCCATGGCCGACGACGCCGACGATCCGGAAATCTTCTGGGTCCAGCCGGAAATGCGCGGCGTCATTCCGCTCGACGATTTCCACGTGCCGAAGAGCCTCGCCAAGACGGTGCGGCAGGCGCCCTACGCGATCCGCTTCAACACGGCATTCCGGGCCGTGATCGCGGCATGCGCGGAGACGAACGAGACGCGCGAGCGCACCTGGATAAACCATACGATCCGCGAACTCTATTGCCAGTTGCACGAGATGGGGCACGCCCATTCGGTGGAGGCCTGGGACGACGACCAGCTCGTCGGCGGACTCTACGGAGTCTCGCTCGGGCGCGCCTTCTTCGGCGAGAGCATGTTCTCGCGCAAGACCGACGCCTCGAAGATCTGCCTCGTGCACCTGGTCGAACGACTGAAGGAACGCGGCTTCATCCTGCTCGACACGCAGTTCACCACCGAGCACCTCAAACGATTCGGCGCGATCGATGTTCCGAACTCGGAATACGAGGACATGCTCGCCGAGGCGCTGATCGGCGAAGCGAAGTTCGACTGAACGGAAATCAGTTCGAGGAGGAGCGCTTGTCCGGCGCCGGCACGTCCGACTGCGTCTTGCAGCTCTTCAGCCAGATATCGTAGACCGGGTGCTCGACGGCGTTGAGGCCGGGGCTGTCGGCATACATCCAGCCGGTGAAGATGCGCCTGATCTTGCGGTCAAGCGTGATCTCGTCAACCTCGACGAAGGAGCTCGAGCCGGGCGCCTCGTTGTCGGTGCGCGAGTAGCAGACGCGCGGCGTCACCTGCAGCGCGCCGAACTGCACGGTTTCATCGAGATAGACGTCGAAGGTGATGGTGCGGCCGGTGATCTTGTCGATCCCGGAAAACTGCGCGACCGGGTCGGCGGACCGCTCCGCCCATGCCGGAGACGCGGCCGTGGCGAGGGCGATCACGCCGAGCGCGCCGATAAAATTGAAAAAACCGGGCATGAAAGTCCTGTGCGATTGATGCGTGCCGTCCAATGACGGGAATCACTTAAGACCCAGTTGTGGCAGAAGCGGGATCGGTTTTCGACCCGCCGCCGTTTTCCGATTACTCGCCAGGCGTCCAGGCATCGTAGTCGCCGGTGACGACCGGGCGGGTTTCCGGCGTCATCATCGATCCGTGCGGACGGTATGCCCCGGAGGTGCCGGTAAGGTTCTGCTTGTGCGGCTTCTGCCACTCGCGCGGCTTGTAGTCTTCCTTCGACGGCGGCGTGTCCGTGCGGTGATGCATCCAGCCGTGCCAGCCGGGCGGAATGGCCGATGCTTCGGCATAGCCGTTGTAGACCACCCAGCGGCGCGTGCGCCCCTCGGCGTCCTTGCCGCCCTGGTAGTAGACGTTGCCGAGTTCGTCCTGGCCGACTCGCTCGCCCTTGCGCCATGTGTGGAAGCGCGTGCCCATCGTCTGGCCGTTCCACCAGGTGAAGAACTGAATGAAGAAGTCTTTCATCGCGTCATGTCCGCATGTTGCGTCGCTTCCCGCTTATGGCGCTGCACTCTGGCGATTGCAAGAGAGGATGGCCGGCATCCGGCTCAGCCGGGCCTGTTACCCGCAACGATTCTGCCGAGAATTTCAGCGAGCTTTTGGGCTTCGTCGCCGGTCATGTGCCTGGCGAAGCTTTTTTCGACTGCTTCCGAATAGACGGGCCACATGGCGAGGCGGATCTTTCTGCCTTCCGCGGTAATCACAACGCGATGACCGCGCCCGTCGTCTCCGCTCGGCCGGCGGCCAACATAGCCGGTGTCCTCCAGCCGGGACAGAAGCCGTGAAAGCCCGTATTGGGGCAACAACAATTGCTTTTCCAGCTCGAAGGGGCGGATGCCGCCCTCTCCCACCCGCTCGATTTCGAGCAGCGCGTCGTACCACGACAGAGGCGGCAAGCCAGCGGATTTCAACGCATTCTCGACGGACGACATGACCGCACTCTGCGCCCGCACCAGGCGGGCCCAAGCCCTGAAAGTCTCATCGTCAGAGATCCGAGTCATGGTTTCGTAAAGCACATCCATGCATTTGCATCAAGCTTGACTTTGATGCATTTGCATCTATATGCGCATGCAACTGCATCCAGATGGAGAGATCAATGAACGACAAGCCTATCCTCATCAGCCACCATCTCTGCCCCTATGTTCAGCGCGCGGTCATCGTGCTGACGGAAAAGGGCGTCGAACACGAGCGCACATACATCGACCTTGCCAACAAGCCGGACTGGTTCACCAGGATTTCCCCGCTGGGGCGCGTTCCCGTCCTCAGAATCGGAAGCGAAGTGTTGTTCGAAAGCCAGGCTATCGCCGAGTACCTAGACGAGGTGACGGAAGGCTCCCTGCATCCGGCGGACCCACTGGCCAAGGCCCATCAGCGGTCGTGGATCGAATTCGGTTCGGAGACTCTCAAGGCGATCGGCGCCTTCTACAGCGCTAACGCAGACGCGTTCGAAGCGGCTCGCCAAGCGCTGTCCGACAGGCTCGAACGGATCAGCGGCGAAATCGCCGGCCCGTACTTCTCCGGCGAGGAGTTCAGGATGATCGACGGGGTCTGGGGAACGGTCTTCCGGTATTTCGACGTGTTCGACGCAATCGGCGATTTCGAGCTTCACAGCGCGCACGGCGCAGTTGCCTCGTGGCGCGACACGGTGTCCCGGCGGCCATCGGTCAGGAACGCCGTCCCTGAAGGCTACCCGGAAAGGCTGCTCGCGTTTCTGCGGGCGCGCAACAGCCATCTCTCCACGCTGATCGCGACATGAGTTGCCACGCCCGCCAACACGGGTCAGCCCAATTTCATCTTGAAGCCGGCATGGGTCCTCGCGAAACCGAGGCGCTCGTAGAAACGGTGGGCGTCCGTGCGCACGGCATTCGAGGTCAGCGTGATCTGGGCGGCGCCGGCCTCGCGCGCGACGGCCATGCAATGGCGCATCAGCGCCTCGCCGATGCGGCGGCCGCGCATGTCCTGTCGGACCTGCACGGCTTCCACGATCATCTTCAGCGATCCGCGTCCCGTCAGCGTGACGATGAAGGTTATCTGCGCGGTGCCGACAACCTCGCCGCCAAGCTCGGCCACGAAAAGCCGGTTGTCCGGGCTCGCGTCGATGCGCCGGAAGGCGGCGAGATAGGCCGGCGTGGCGGCCGGATCGGCGGTGTCGCCGTGACCGCCCTTTTAGTCACCGGCGAAGATCGCGGCAAGCGCGGGAATATCGGCCTCCACGGCGTCGCGGACGACGTGACCCACTTCCGACATCGCCATACCCGCCTCCTATCCGATGCTCATCGCCAGGGTGCGGCTGATTTCCTTCAGCGAGCGACCGGATTCCTCCATCCAGGCGTTGAAGGCAGCCTGTACCGCGGTCATGGCGGCGCGGGAAGACGGTTCCTTGTCGATCACGCCTTCGGCCACCAGCCGGGCAACGACATCGCGCGAGAGTACGAACGAGTCCCTGCCCATGAAGCGCATGAAATACTGACCGGTATTGCCGCCGAGGCGCACGCCGCGCTTCTTCAGCACGTCGAGCAGGCCGGCGAAATCGCTGTCGGGCCATTCGGCGAAGAAACGGGCGGCGGAGCCGTGTTCGGCGGCGACATCGCGCAGGAACAGCGCGTTCTCCTGCACCGCGCGGATCTTGCCGCCGTGGCGGACGATCCGGTTGTCGGAAACGAGGCGCGCAATGTCGTCCTCGTTCAGCATGGCGCAATGGCCGATGTCGAAACCCTCGAAGGCGGCCTCGAAGCCCGGCCACATCGCCTCGACGACCTTCCAGTTGAAGCCAGCGTTGAAGACGCATTTCGTGGCGCAAGAGAGCCAGTGGTCATCGGGTATGGCGGCGAGTTGCCTCGCGGAGAGCGGCGGCTCCAGCAGCTTCTCCAGCGCTTCGGCGCCGCCCTTGCGTTCCGCGGCGATGGCGAAGATTTCGTCAAACGGGCGCATCTTTGCCGGTTTCCTCGATCGTTACCTTGTTGGCATAGAACGCGATGTGGCCTTTCAGCATCGCCGACCATTCGAAGGGGCGATCATAGCTCCAGGCGATCTCCTCTCCATGAAACGCGAAATAGGAGCAGTCGCCCTTGAGCGGGCAATGGGTGCTCTTGCCGGGGACCGGATCAAGCGGCGCGGCCACATCGGCCTCGGGAACGTAGAGGACCGGGTCGTAGACGTCCCTGCCCGTCTCCAGCACGCGAAGCGCGGCGCGTGTCTCGGCGAGCAGTCCGCCTCCGCGGCTCACGCGCACTGTCGCGGCGACCGGCCTGACGCGCATGAAATGCGCGTCGTTGCCGGGATTGTGGATCGTCAGGCGTGTCATCTCTTTTCCCTCACCTCCGCAACGAAGCGCGACGGTATTCCGGATTTCCGGCTCATGCTAGGGTCGGGCCATCACGATCGGGAGAACGACATGAGCAAGCGACTTCAATGCGTTGTCCTGGGCGCGGCGCTGGCGGCATTTCCGGCGGCGGCGCAGGACGGACCGAAGGGCATCGCCTTCGTGCGGGCGCCAGAACAGGGCGGTGGCGTTTGCATGGGCGCGACGCCGGAGGAAGGGTTTTCCTGCGCGGTCAAGCAATGCGTGGAATCGGGCGCCGCCGACGAGGACTGCATCCGAACAAACTGGTGCCAGCCGTCCGGCTGGAGCGTCGACATCTTCGCGCAGCATTCGGAAGGCCCGCATTGGCACGAGGTGATCTGCGGCCTGCCGTCGGAGGCGATCGCGAGGGCCGCGGCGGCGCATGTCTGCGACCGGAGCGAACGCGACTACCTGATCGAATGCGCGGTGGTGCAGGTATACGATCCGGACGGCAACAAGCAGATGGAGGAGTGAAAGGCGATC
>JBAQHA010000148.1:0-3088 GCA_049288075.1 Oricola sp. | reverse complement strand
AAGGCGTCTGGGATCGGCCAGGAAAAGAGGTAACGCCCGATAGAAGACGCCACGATCAGGATGGTGACGACGCCGAGAAGCAGGCCCGCCAGGATATCGACGATCTTGCAGAAACGTTCAAGCAGAGGATTCATCCGGAACTCACGGAGGTTCGAGGTGCGAAGGGGCAGGCGGATATGCGCCTGCCCCGGCGTTATCGCTCGATGGAACGCTTCACTCCGAGAGGAGCGAGTCGTACTTCCTGAGCGAGTCTTTCAGGCTCGCCAGCGCCGCGTCCGCGTCGATGCCGGTCTTGGCCGCGTCGGCCTTCCACTTGTCGGTCATCGGCGCCGCCGCATCGCGCCAGAGCTTCATCTCGTCGTCGGTCGGCTCATGAAGCTCGTGTCCGCCGAGATCGATGATCTTCTGCCGACCGGCTGCTTCCGCGTCCGCCCAGCCCGAAGCCATCTTCTCGGCCCATTCCGGCGTGCAGTGATCATCCATGACCTTGCGGTCCTCGGGCGCAAGGCCGTCGATCCTGGCCTTGTTCATCACGAAGGCGAAGACCGTCGCATAGAGCGGCGTGTCGAGATGGTACTTCACGGTGTCCTGGATGCCGAAGGTGAACAGCGAACCCCAGGGCGAACCGGTCATGTCGGCCGTGCCCTTTTCGATCGCGTCGCGCATTTCCGGAGCCGGCACCTGGACGTTTGCCGCGCCGAGCGAGGCGAACATCTGCGCCATCGTGCCGTTTGGCGGCCGGACGTTCTTGCCGGCAAGATCGGCGGGCACGGCGAGCGGCCCGCTCTTCGAGTGGAGCGTGCCCGGATCGTGCAGATGGGCCATGCAGACATAGACATCGCCCATCTCCTTGGCCGCGTACTGGCGGTACCATTCGTCCACCGCGCGCGAGCCACCCTTGGCGTTGGAAGCCTGGAACGGCAGTTCGACCGCTGAGATGATCGGGAAGCGGCCGGCCTGGTAGCCGGGATTGACGAAGGCGATGTCGGCGATGCCGTCACGCGCCATGTCGTAATGGTCCGGCGCGGCGCCGAGCTGTTGCGACGGGTAGATGGTGATGTTGATGCGTCCGCCCGAATCCTCGTTGATCGACTTGATCCACGGTTCCATGCCGAGCGGCTGGAGCGGATGGGCTGCGGGCACCCAGTGCGACAGGGTCAGCTCGACTTCGGCCGCCTGCGCGATGCCCGTCATGAGGGCCATGCCTGCCGCTGTGGCCAGCAAGATGCGTTTCATTGTGTAGTTCCTCCCGGGTTTCTGATTACGCGAAGGCAATATTGCCTCTTTTTGATACCCGGCGCATCCGTGACGCGCCGGGCAAGCCGCGCGCTGCCGTGAGCGGCGGCGCAACAGGGGCCAGTACGGGTCAGCCGCCGTAGTACGAGTCGTACTTCTTCAACTCGTCGATCAATCCGTTCAGGATCGGCTCCGGATCCATGCCCTTGTCGGAAATGGTCTTCTTCCACTCGTCGGTGAGGGGAGCCGCAGCATCCTGCCAGAGCTTCTTCTCGTCGGCGCTCGGTGTGTAGAGCGTGTGAGTCGGATCGGCGGCGATCTTGTCGCGGCCCGCTGCTTCGACGTCAGCCCAGCCCGACGACATCTTCTCGGCCCATTCCGGCGTGCAGTGATCCTCGATCACCTTGCGGTCGGCTTCGTCCATGCCCGCGAGTTTGTCCTTGTTGATCACGAAGGCGTTGATCGAGGCGTAGAACGGCATGTCGAGGTGATGCGTGACGAGGCCGTCGGCGCCGAAAATGTACAGCGATTCCCAGGGCGACTGGGTGATGTCGGCCGTTCCCTTGGCAAGGGCCTCGCGCATTTCCGGGGCCGGAACCTGAACCGATGCGCCGCCCAGAAGGTTGACGAAGCGGGCTTCCGTGGCGTTGGCCGGCCGGACCGTCTTGCCCTTGATGTCATCGGGCACGAGGATCTTCGACTTGCCGTGCATCGTGCCCGGATCGTGCGAGATCGCCATGCAGAAGTAGACGTCGCCCATCTCCTGCTCGGCATATTGCTTGTACCATCCGGTCAGCGCGCGCACGCCACCCTTGGCGTTGGCGAAGTTGAACGGCAGCTCGGCGGCCGCCATGATCGGGAAGCGGCCCGGCTGGTAACCGGGGTTGATGAAGCTGACGTCGGCGATGCCGTCACGGGCCATGTCGTAGTGGTCGGCCGCGGCGCCGAGCTGCTGGGCCGGGTAGATCGTGATGTTGATGCGTCCGCCGGAAGCCTCGTTGATCGACTTGATCCACGGCTCCATGCCCAGCGTTTGCAGCGGGTGCGTACCGGGCACCCAGTGTGCGAGGCTGAGTTCGACGTCCGCGGCCGATGCCGAGGTTGCCAGACCCAATGCGAATGCGATTGATGCGAGTGCTCTTGTATACATGATTCCTCCCTTGCGCTGCCTGCCGGTCAGTTTCCTCCCGCCGGCAATCCTGCTTCTTCGCATGTTAAGTATCATCACATAACGGGTGTGACGGCAAGACTTTGCTAGGGTAGAAGGTGTATTGTAACCTGACGTATCTGCCGTCAGGTGCGCGGGGCCGAAATCGCCCGCGCCGCGCGCTGGCGGATGCAGGGACGTTTGTGCATACATGGTGTGCATCCGCGGGGGACTGGGGAATACGCCGGGAGGGGCCGCCCCAAGGGAGGAAGAAGGGTATGCAGGCGCTTGAAGCCCGGCTGGCCAGATGGCGGCGGCTTTATCCGGTCCTGGGCGATCTGGAGGAGCCGGCGCGCCGGCGCGTTCCCTATTTCGTCTACGACTATCTCCAGGGCGGAACCGGCGAGGAACTCTCGCGCAAACGCAATCTCGACGCGCTGAGAGCCATCGAGATCGTGCCGCGCTACGGCGTCGATATCGCTTCGGTCGACACGTCCGCGAGACTGTTCGGGCGCGACTTCGCCATGCCGTTGGCGATCAGTCCGATCGGCATGGACGGCGCGATCTGGCCCGGCGCCTCCCGGGCATTGGCCGGAACAGCGCGCGATTTTCGCATCCCGATCATGACCAGTTCCATGGCGACCGGTTCCATCGAACAGGCAGGCAAGGCCGCCCCGGACAATTTCTGGTTCCAGCTCTACGGAT
>JBAQHA010000147.1:0-10566 GCA_049288075.1 Oricola sp. | reverse complement strand
CCACGAATCCTTGCAGGGTTGCACATAAATCCTAAGAAGCAGTTTCCGGTATTCATTCAGGACCGGATGACGTTCCGTGTGTTCTTGGCTCTACTGCTTCGGATCGAGCTTCCGTAAGTCGTCCATTGCCGGCATGGACATGATATTGTACCCGGAATCCACGTAATGGATCTCGCCGGTGACGCCCGAGGACATGTCGGACAGCAAGTAGAGAGCCGATTGGCCAATTTCGTCGATGTCGACTGTTCGCCGCAGCGGCGAGTTGCGCTGCTGGTAGGAGAACATCTGGCGTGCATCGCCGATGCCGGCGCCTGCAAGCGTCCGCACCGGGCCGGCCGAGATCGCGTTGACGCGCACCTGCTCCTCGCCGAAATCGGCGGCAAGGTAGCGCACCATCGCCTCGAGCGCGGCTTTCGCGACGCCCATCACGTTGTAGTTCGGCATCACCCGCACCGATCCGCCATAGGTCAGCGTCAGCACCGATGCACCCTTGTTGAGCAATGGCGCCGCCTGTTGGGCGACTTCGGTGAACGAGTAGGCCGAAATTACCATGGTGCGCACGAAGTTGTCGCGCGTGGTGACGTCGAGATACCGGCCCTTGAGCTGCGTTTTGTCGGAGAAGCCGATCGCATGGACGAGGAAGTCGATCGATCCCCATTCCTTCTTCAGTGTCTCGAACACGGAGGCAACGCTTGCCGTGTCCTCCACGTCGCAGGGCAGCAACAGCGTCGAGCCGATTTCCTCGGCGAGCGGCTTCACGCGGCGTCCGAAAGCGTCACCCTGGTAGGTGAGCGCGATTTCCGCCCCCTGCGCGGCGAGCGCCTTGGAAATGCCCCACGCGATGGAGTGGTCGTTGGCCACGCCCATTATCAAGCCGCGTTTTCCAGACATCAGACCGTTCATGCCATAATCCTTTCAGGGCTCCACGCAACGTCAGCCGTTGTACCGTTGGAAGACCAGTGTGGCGTTGGTGCCGCCGAATCCGAAGGAATTGGAGAGTACCGTGTCGATCTTTGCGTTATCGATGCGCTTTCGCACGATCGGCATTCCGTCGAATTCGGGATCCAGTTCGCTGATATGCGCGCTCTCGCCGATGAAGCCGTTCTGCATCATCAGGATCGAGTAGATCGATTCCTGCGCGCCCGCCGCGCCGAGCGAGTGTCCGGTCAGTGACTTGGTCGAGGAGATGTGCGGTATGTCCGCGCCGAACACCTCGCGGATCGCTGCCATTTCCTTGGAATCGCCGACGGGCGTCGAGGTTCCGTGCGTGTTGATGTAATCGGCCTTGCCGGAAACGGTCGCCATCGCCTGGCGCATGCAGCGCACCGCGCCCTCGCCGGACGGCGCGACCATGTCGTAGCCGTCGGAGGTGGCGCCGTAGCCGACGACCTCGCAATAGATCTTCGCTCCGCGCGCCTTGGCCGCTTCCAGCTCCTCTAGAACCAGAACGCCCGCGCCTCCGGCGATGACGAAACCGTCGCGGTTGACGTCATAGGCGCGCGATGCCGTCGCCGGCGTCTCGTTGTACTTGGAACTCATTGCGCCCATCGCGTCGAATAGGTTCGACATCGTCCAGTGGAGATCCTCGTGCCCGCCGGCGAAAACGCGATCCTGCTTGCCCCACTGGATCAGTTCGTAGGCGTTGCCGATGCAATGCGCCGAGGTCGAGCAGGCCGACGAGATCGAATAGTTGACGCCGTGGATCTTGAACCATGTGGCAAGCGTCGCGGATGCCGTCGAGGACATTGCCTTGGGCACGGCGAACGGCCCTATCCGCTTCGGCGATCCCTTTTCCCGTGTAATATCGGCGGCTTCGACGATCGTATGCGTCGACGGGCCGCCCGAGCCCATGATGATGCCAGTGCGCTCGCCGGTGATGTCGCCTTCCTCGAGCCCGGCGTCGGCGATCGCCTGTTCCATGGCGACATGGTTCCACGCCGCGCCCTTGGACAGGAAGCGCATCGCGCGCCGGTCGATCAGGTCGGTCGGGTCAAGCGTCGGCGCGCCCCAGACCTGGCAACGAAAACCGTGCGCGGCGAAATCCTCGGCAAAGGATATGCCGGACTTCGCTTCGCGCAGCGAAGTGGTGACCTCCTCGGCATTGTTGCCGATGGACGAGACGATGCCCAGGCCGGTGACGACGACGCGTTTCATGAGAGGCTCCCTGGTGTTGCCGCGCGACGCGGTTGCGTTCGCGCGGGTTCCCTTGTGTCAGGCGGTTTTTTCCTGAAACAGGCCGACGCGCAAGTCCTTGGCATGAAAGACTGTCGCGCCGTCGGCCTTAACCCAGCCGTCGGCGATCCCGAGCACCAGTCGGCCGCGCATGACGCGCTTGAAGTCGATGCCGTATTCGACCAGCTTGGTCGTCGGCGTCACCATGCCGGTGAATTTCACTTCGCCGGTCGAAATCGCACGGCCCTTGCCCGGCTCGCCGAGCCAACCGAGGAAGAAACCGGTCAGTTGCCACAATGCATCGAGGCCGAGGCATCCCGGCATCACCGGATCGCCGATGAAATGGCACGGAAAGAACCAGAGATCGGGATTGATGTCGAATTCGGCGCGGATGAAGCCTTTTTCGTGGTCGCCGCCGGCTTCGCTGATCGCGGTGATCCTGTCGACCATCAGCATCGGCGGGGCCGGTAACTGGGCATTGCCCGGGCCGAACATTTCGCCGCGCGCGCAGGCCATCAGATCGTCTTTGTTGTAACTCGATTTCAGTTCGGCCATCGCCAGCAAGATCCCTTGTTTTCTTCACCTGGGCGCGTCTCGGGATGCGCCGCGGCCGGCGCCCTCCCAATGGTGCGCCTATTGATTGCGTCAGCCATAGCGAATATATGATGGCGACTGCAAGTGACAGGATAAATCGTATTTTTGCACGGGCTTACGGCGGAATATGATAAGGCCGGGTGGGAATTTGGCTCAATCAGGGGCTGATATAAAGCAGAAGCTGCAGGACGCGGGGTTGCGCCCCACGCGTCAGCGCGTCGCATTGGCGCAATTGCTGTTCGCCAAGGGCGACCGTCATCTCGCCGCGGAAGATCTTCATTTCGAGGCGATGCAGTCGGGCGTGCCCGTCTCGCTTGCCACCGTCTACAACACGCTGCACCAGTTCACCGGCGCCGGCATGCTGCGCGTCCTCGCCGTCGAAGGCTCACGCACCTATTTCGACACCAATACCTCCGACCATCACCACTTCTATCTGGAAGAGGCAGGCGAGGTGGTCGATCTCCCGGTGTCGATCATCCGGGTCGAGAACCTTCCCGAGCCGCCGGAAGGCATGGAAGTCTCCAATATCGACGTGGTGATCCGCCTGCGCCGCAAGCGCTGAGCGGCGTTTTGCCTACTTTATCACTTCGTCCGGATAAGCGCCCCAGAGCTCTGCCTGGTTGACGTAGCCGCGCAACATGCGCGATTGGTATTTCACCTCGAATTCGCACCACGCGCCGTCGCATGAGTCGATCTTTCCGACGACTCCGGGTTCCAGGAAGGCCACAACGCCGGCCTGCGCAGCGGGCGTGTTGTAGAGGATCACCGTGTCCTTCTTCTCGCTGGCCTGACGCCAGGGCGAGGCGATCGCCGTGCGCGTGCCCGACAGCAGCGTGCCGAGGATCCACCCGGTCGTGCCGTCGGCGTCTCGCACGCGCCGCCAGTTGTCGTATTCCTGGATCACTTCCAGCGGCAAGCCGCTTTTCACGTAGCGGTAGGACACCGCGTAATCCTCGCCCGGACCGACGCGCAGGTTCACCTTCGTCGCCTTCAGGCTGACAAAGCGCGGCAGCGGCAGTCCGCTCGGTCCCTTGTTGACCGAGCCGGTAATCTGCGCCTGGGCGGGTGCTGAAAGGGCGATGACGAGGAGGGCGAGGGCGGATCTGGCGATCGTCGAAACGGTAAGACCGGTTCTGGGTATGGGCATGGTGTCTCGGACCTCGAACGCAGGGGCGCGGCGACGGTGGCATCGGGAGCGGAGAAGCCGCGATCGCGCGCAAAACTCTTTGTCTTGTCACGGCCGCCTTGCTAGAGAACGGCAAGCGGGCCGGTCGCCATTCTGGCCCATCTTGGTTAATGAGCGCTCAACGCCGCGTGGCGGCTTATAGCAATTCGGGCGCGTTACTGGGAGTTGGAATGCCCCTTAGCAGAAAGCCGTTGGTCGTCATCACGCGCAAGCTGCCCGATCCGGTCGAGGCGCGCATGCGCGAGCTGTTCGACGCCCGGTTGAACGAGACCGGCGCAGCGATGTCGCGAGAGGCGCTTGCCGAAGCCATGCAGACGGCCGAAGTCCTCGTGCCGACGGTAACCGACAGGATCGACGCGGACCTGATCGGCCATGCCGGGCCGCAGTTGAAGCTGATCGCCAATTTCGGCGCCGGCGTCGACCATATCGACGTCAAGGCGGCGCATGCCCGGGGCATCACGGTCACCAACACGCCGAACGTGCTCAACGAGGATACGGCGGACATGACCATGGCGCTGATCCTCGCCGTGCCGCGCCGCCTGATCGAGGGCGCGTCCGTGCTCACCGGCGACGGCGAATGGGCCGGCTGGTCGCCGACCTGGATGCTCGGCCGCCGCATTTCCGGCAAGAAGCTCGGCATTGTCGGCCTCGGCCGCATCGGCATGGCGGTCGCCCGCCGCGCCCGCGCCTTCGGCCTGTCGATCAATTATCACAACCGCCACCGGATGGCCGAGTCGATCGAGAAGGAACTCGGCGCCACCTGGTGGGAAAGCCTCGACCAGATGATGGCCCACATGGATATCATCTCGGTCAACTGCCCGTCGACGCCCGCGACCTTCCATCTCCTGTCGGCGCGCCGCCTCGAGCTGATGCGCCCGACCGCCTATATCGTCAACACGGCGCGCGGCGACGTCATCGACGAGGAAGCCCTGATCCGCCTGATCGAGGAGGACCGCATCGGCGGGGCCGGCCTCGACGTCTTCGAGCATGAGCCCGCACTCGATCCGCGCCTGCGCGCGCTCGCCCGCAAGGGCAAGGTCGTTGTGTCGCCACACATGAGCTCGGCCACCATCGAGGGCCGCATCGAGATGGGCGAGAAGGTCATCATCAACATCCGCATGATGGTCGACGGCGACCGCCCGCCGGACCGCGTCCTGCCGTCGATGGTCTGAGCGGATTTGCGAGACCGCTGCGGTGATCTCACACACGTGAACCGTAGTAAGCGGATGTCGGATTTGGCGCTCGCAATTTCGCCATCGCGAAGCCGTCCGCTTTTCAGGTTCGCCGCTTGTAACTCATCGTCTGGAACCGCACCGCAAGCGCGTCGTAAAGCAGGATCTTCCCCACCAGCGGCTCGCCGGTGCCGGTGATCAGCTTCAGCACTTCCACCGCCTGCAGTGTGCCGATCACGCCGGCGACCGCGCCGAGAATGCCCGCTTCCGCGCAGCTTGGCACCGTACCTTCCGGCGGCGGTTCGGGGAAAAGGTCGCGGTAACGCGGCCAGGGCTGCCCCCTCTTGTCCGTCTCGTGCGGCAACAGCACCGTCAGGCTGCCGTCGAAACGGCCGAGCGCGCCGGTGACCAGCGGAATCTCGAGCCTTTCCGCCGTGTCGGCGACGAGATAGCGGGTCTCGAAATTGTCCGAGCCGTCCACCACGATGTCGTAGCCGGACATGATCTCCTCGGCATTCTCCGCCGTCAGCCGCAGCGCATGCTCGGTGATCGCGACGTTCGGGTTCATGTCGGTCAGGCTGCGCGCCGCGCTTTCGGTCTTCGAGCGCCCGATGTCGCCGGTCGCGTGCAATATCTGGCGCTGCAGGTTGGAGAGGCTGACGAGATCGTCGTCGACGATGCCGAGCGCGCCGACGCCCGCCGCCGCCAGGTAGAGCAGCACGGGGCTGCCCAGCCCGCCGGCGCCGATGACCAGCACCCGCGCCTGTTTTAGCGCCTGCTGTCCAGCCCCGCCGATCTCGTGCAGGATGATGTGGCGCGCATAGCGCTCGATTTCGTCCGGTCTCAGCGGCCTGCCGTCGCTCATCTCTGTTCCGTCTCCGCCGCCAGCGTTCCGTTCTCGACCCGCAGATACTGGGCCCGGTCTTCCATCGCATCAAATAGCGCGCGATCCGTGCCTGTCATGAAGGCCTGCCCTCCGACCGCGTCGATGCGGTCGAACAGCGCGGCCCGGCGCGCCGGATCGAGATGCGCCGCGATCTCGTCGAGTAGCATGATGGGGGCCATGCCGGAAACGGTCCGTGTCAGCGCCGCATGCGCGAGCACGAGCCCGGTCAGCAGCGCCTTCTGCTCGCCCGTCGAGCAATAGACGGCCGGCATGTCCTTCTGTTCGTGCCGGATGGCGAATTCCGCGCGGTGCGGGCCGGTCAGCGTGCGCCCGGCCGCCCGGTCGCGGTGGCGCCCGCCGCCCAGTTCGACGATCAGCCGCTCTTCGATCTCGCCCGCCGAGACGCCCTCGCGCGCCGCCTGCTCCAGATCGCCCTCGATCGTCAGGACGGCCGAAGGGAAGGGGTCGTCGTTGCCGCGCCGTTCGGCAACGAGGCGGGCCAGCAGCCCGGCCATTTCCTGGCGCGCGGCGATGATTGCCGAGCCAAGCGCCGCAAGCTGCGTTTCCGCCGCCGTCAGCCATGCTTCGGTCTGGGCAGTTGCCGGCACTTCCAGCAGGCGGTTCCTTTGCCGCATGGCCTTCTCGTAGTCGGCGGCGCGCCGCCCATGCGCCGGGTCGATGGCCAGCACCATGCGGTCGAGGAAACGTCGGCGGTCGCCGGCCGGTCCCGTGAACAGCCCGTCCATCGACGGTGTCAGCCAGATGATGCGACACAGATCGAGCAATTCGTCGGCGCTCCTGGCGTTGGTGCCGTTGATGCGCACGCGGCGCTGCAACTGGTCGCCCGCGCCGGTGCCGGTGCCGATGGAAAAGCTCTCGTCGCCGCGTTCCAGCGTCGCATGGATCGCGAAACCGTCGCTGGATCCGGCCAGCGGGATGTCCGAAAGCTGCGCCCGGCGCAATCCGCGTCCCGGCGACAGGAACGAGACCGCTTCCATGAGATTGGTCTTTCCGGCCCCGTTCGGTCCCGTCAGCACGACGTGCTTCGCCTCGAAGGTCGCCGAGAGGCTCGCATAGTTGCGGAATGCCGTCAGCTTGAGGGCGGAGAGATGGCTTTCCGGCGTCATCGGCTCACGGGCGCGCGGCCCCCGCCCTAGACGCGCATCGGCATCAGCACGTAGAGCGACTGGTCGTCGGCGGTGTCGATGATCAGCGTCGGCGAGCCGGCGTCCGCGAGCGTGAACTTCACCTCCGGCCCGGTAATCTGGTTGGTGATGTCGAGCAGGTAGCGTGCGTTGAAGCCGATCTCCATCGGGTCGGATTCGTAGCCGACCGCCAGTTCTTCCGTCGCCGAACCGCTGTCCGGGTTGTTGACGGTCAAGGTCATCTGGCCGTCGGAGAGCGAAATCTTCACGGCCCGGCCACGCTCCGAGGAAACTGTCGAAACGCGGTCCACGGCGGAGGCGAAGGTCTGCCGGTCGACGGTCATGTCCTTGTCGTTGCCGGTCGGGATCACGCGCTGATAGTCGGGGAAAGTGCCGTCGATCAGTTTCGAGGTCAGGACGATTGCGCCGATGGTGAAGCGGATCTTCGACTCCGAAAGTTCCACCGTGACCTTGATGTCGGGATCGTCGACCAGCTTCTGCAATTCGCCGACGGTCTTGCGAGGGATGATGATGCCCGGCATCTGCTCCGCGCCGTTCGGAGCCGGCGTCTCGCAGCGCGCGAGGCGATGGCCGTCGGTCGCCACCGCGCGCAGCACGATGTCGTTGTCGTGCTCGGCCGTGTGCATGTAGATGCCGTTGAGATAGTAGCGCGTCTCCTCGGTCGAGATCGCGAACTGCGTGCGATCGATCAGCTTCCTGAGCACGTCCGAGTCGAGCCGGAACGTGTGGCTGAATTCGCCGGCTGTCAGTTCGGGGAAGTCCGACTGCGGCAGGCACTGCAGCTTGAAGTTGGAGCGCCCCGAGATCACCGTCATCGAATTGCCGTCCGCATCGGTCGACAGCATGACTTCCGAACCGTCGGGCAGCTTGCGCACGATGTCGTAGAGAAGGTGGGCTGCGACCGTGGTCGCGCCGGCCTGTTCCACCATGGCGGGAGCCGCTTCGGTTATCTCCAGGTCGAGGTCGGTTGCCTTCATGTCGAGCGCCGATCCCTCGGCCTTCAGCAGTACGTTAGAAAGGATCGGAATGGTGTTGCGGCGTTCGACGACCCTGTGAACGTGGTTCAGGGATTTCAGCAGGTTGGCTCGTTCGAGGGTGACACGCATGGTTCGCTGTCCGCTTGGATAAAACTATGAGGGCCGGCAAGAGAACGGGCTGCGCGGGCACGGATATTCGCTATCCGTCGGCACTTGGTCCCCGCCGGTACGGACCGCGAATGTGGCGGCTTGTGTCCCGAAAAGCAAGCGTGGAGGCGGCTTGGCGCGAGGCCGAATGGCCAAAGACTGGGGAAAAGGGAGAGCCCCGGCCGGGTTGCGAAAACCGGCGGCCGGGGCGTATCGTTCTACTCTTCGATCAGCCGTTTCAGGAGCTCCAGCTCCTTGGCGAGTTGGCCGTCCTCGGCGATCATCGACTCCACCTTCCGGACGGCATGCAGGACCGTGGTGTGGTCCCTGCCGCCGAAGCGGCGGCCGATTTCCGGCAGCGAGCGCGGCGTCATGATCTTGGCGAGATACATCGCGATCTGGCGCGGCTTGACGATCACGCGGGTGCGCCGGTTGGACAGCATGTCCGTGCGCGACACGTTGTAGTGACGCGACACCGCCCGCTGGATGTCCTCGATTCGGATCTTGCGGTTGTCCTCGACGCGCACGAGATGGCCGAGAATGTCATCGACGCGTTCGATCGACAGGTCCGGCTCGAACGAGTGACGGAACACCAGCTGGTTGAACGCGCCTTCCAGTTCGCGGAAGCTCGACGTCACGCTCTTGGCCACGTGATTGAGCACGTCGGAGCTGATGTCGAGCGTCAAGTCGTCCTTCTTTGCGCTTTCCAGCCGCTGCTGCAGCATGGCGAGCCGCATGTCGTAGTCCGGCGCGCCTATCTCCAGCGCCACCCCGCCCTGCAGGCGGGAACGAACGCGCGGATCGAGCGATTCCAGTTCGTGCGGCGGACGGTCGGCCGCAACCACCACCTGGCGTGCGCTGTCGAGCAGCGTGTTGATCAGGTGGCAGAATTCCGACTGGATCTTCTTGCCCTGCAGGAACTGCATGTCGTCGATGATCAGCAGGTCGATGTCGTGCAGCGTTTCCTTCAGCATCAGCGCATTGTTGTCGCGGATGGCGCTGGCGAAACGCCACATGAAGTACTCCGCCGTCAGATAGACGACGCGTTTCTTCGGTTCGACCGTCAGGACCCCGTTGGCGATCGCCTGCAGCAGATGCGTCTTGCCGAGCCCGACCGATGCATAGATGAACAGCGGGTTGAAACGCGCCGAATTGGTGCCCTGGTCCGCCGCCGCGCGCGCCGCCGCGAGGCTGACTCGGTTGGACTTGCCCTCGATGAAATTGTCGAAGGTGTAGTGGGAGTCGATCGGCGAGCCGATCAGCTTGCCGTTGGCATTCTGCTCGGCGAAGCCTGTCGTGCGTGCCTGCTTGTTGCGGTCCTGGTTGTAGACCGCGCGCGCCACCGGCTGCACCGATGTCTTGCGGGCCGCCGCCGGGTTCTTGGCGTCCTCGAAGCTCGGCTGCGCCATGGCCTTCGTGGCGCTGCGCACGACGATTTCGACCTGCAGGATTTCCGGAACCTCTTCTGCCCACAAGGCCATGAGGTCCTCTATATAGTGACTGTTGATCCACGACCGCAGGAAAGCTGTCGGCACTGACATCCGCGCGACGCTGCGCGTTGCCGAATCCAGTTTCAGCCGCCCGAACCAGCTATTGTAGACATCGGCTCCGATCTTCGCACGCAGACGCTGCTTCACACGGTCGAACGCGGCGTCATGCGAACCCTTGTCCATGTTGTTATCCCCCGGTTGTAGAGCCGGCCCGCCCAATGTTCCGTCGCTCAAAACGTCCCCCTTTTTGGAGTCATTGGTCGACGGCTTTGCGCATTGCCCCACAAAGATCGCTGGGATGCCGGTCTGTCCCTCGAGCTGACCGTTCATTCCTTCGCTAACGTATCGCATCGACCCTCTTCCTGTCGCCCTGTTCTTGAGATTCACTTTTGATATTTAGGCTGCAGTGCGGCCCAACGAACACACAGTCAAACGTCGCAACAAAGCCTTGCGTCCCTGCATGTCCCCTGAGCAAAAAAATCCCCTTTCGCCGGCTGTGAACCGGCGGCCCCAATGCGCTTCAACACCTGTTTCAGAAGTGGTCGACACAAAAGCCAACCTTTAGACAAAGCTTGCACGCGACCGCGCCCCGAGCCAAAATACGGCCCTTGTTGTTAGCGCGCGGTGACCACGTTCAAGCGTCTCGTCCGATGGAAAAAAGATACCGAATCCGGGGGGGGCAACGCAAGCCATCTTAATCGTTTTTTAGGGAATCAATTGGCTTGCAAATCGCTTTGAAATGCGCATCCCGCCCCCTGTGAAAACCTAAATAATTG
>JBAQHA010000146.1:0-6855 GCA_049288075.1 Oricola sp. | reverse complement strand
TCTCAGGGCCAGAACCTTCGAGGCGTATCGAGATAGTTCTTGTCCAGTCGCCTTCGAAAAAGTAATCGCGCCAAATCGCTTCTTCTATGACCTGAGGCGTCCCCCCATAAGAAGATTCAAAGCCTCGTTGCCCGCGCAACCGAAGACCCACTTCTGCATTCCCGGAGAGGGTTAGAAATAACGCTTCAAGAAGAGCGGTCTTACCCGCACCGTTGTCGCCTACTATCAAATTGAATCGCGCACATTTCTTTATCCGCAATCGCTCATAGCAGCGGAAATTCTCAATTTCGATTGAGCGCAGCATCAATCCCCCAGCACGACTTTCATTGACACGGTGAGTCATATCTCACCCCGCCGTCCGCGCCAAGTGGGTACGCGAAATACAATATTCGGAATTTATTCCTATATCAACGGAACAGGTCGTTGGACAGAATTTCGCATCGCGCGACGAAAAAACGGGGAATCCCGGTCGCGACCGGGCATTTGGTCGGCCCGGCGCGCGGATCTCGTCCAACACAGCTGAGCGACGGTTACCGTTCGGGCTTTCGTTTACGAGGGAGATCGCGACGATGAGCAGAACGGGACATGACCTGGACAAACGTATCCGCCGGAAATACGCCCTGGCCCGAAGGCCTTTCCCGATCCTGATGCTTATGCATGCAGCGCCCGGGAAGCTCGCCGAGACTTCGCTTGGAGACCTGCGCGAATGGTCCCGCGGCATAGACGCCGCCATTCGGCGGGAACGGGAGAAAGGCGCCCTCGCCCACTGGGCCTACGATCTGAACAGGCACATCGCGCTGAAATCGGCGCGGGATCGTCTCGACACCGAGATCCGGCGCAGGGAAGCTGCGGCGCAGAAACGAAAAAAGCCGCGGTCAGGACCGCGGCTTCGATCGATACAGGGTAAGAATCTGTCTTAGCGCTTGGCGCCGCGCTTGCGGCCAAGGCCCATCTCGCGAGCCAGTTTGGATCGCTGGGCTGCATAGGCCGGCGCGACCATCGGGTAGTCTGCCGGCAGGCCCCACTTCTCGCGATACTCTTCCGGAGTCATGTTGTAATGGCTCATCAGGTGACGCTTCAGCGACTTGAACTTCTGGCCGTCCTCGAGGCAGACGATGTAGTCGTCGGTGACGGAACGCTTCGGGTTGACCGCCGGGCGCGGCTTTTCCTGAACTTCCTCGACGACTCCGCCGAGGGTCTTGCCAAGCGCCGCATGAATTTCTGCAATCAGGCTGGGCAGATCGCCGGCCGGAACCGGATTGTTGCTGACATAAGCCGATACCACATCGGCCGTCAGTTCAGCCAAGAGATCATTGTGCCCCGAATTCTCAGTCATTTTTACGTAGTCCTTGTTTTACTTGGTAGCGTCGTTGGACCTGCGCTAACACATGGTTCGTCGAAACTCACGGAACCGTTTGTGACAACTATCACAACAAATTGCAATACAATAGTAATTACAGATACTATATTGACAACCTTTGGTTGCGCTTGCTATTCGCCGAAGCTCCATCTAGCGTATAGGCTGTATCTCATCAAGCTGAACGAGATGTTTTCGATTCGCGAATCCCGTCGGTACTGAAGATTTTACAAGTTCATGCCCTGCAACGTATAACGGCCTTGCAAGGAAATGTGATGAAATCGCGGCAGCGCGTAGATAAAGCGCATTTCCGCACAGGCACGATTACCGGCGCATCGCCATGGGCGGCGAGCCAGGAGAGCCGGACAAAACGAAAGCCCGCGCAAGTGTTCCCGCACCCGTTGACGCTCTCTCTCGAGAAAATATCGGGAATACGCCACTTTTCGTCAGTCGTTTCCAAAGGAAACACACTCCGGATAGCACTAACGATCCGGTAACGACTTCGAAGACCTTTCAATGTTATCGCAATTCGCCGGCGCGGCCCTCTTGAGCCGCGCCGACCGCATGGCGGCGGCGGCGATGTTGATACAGCCGATCTCCACGAAATGGGGAAACCTTGTCTTCAAGTACACAGACTGTTGAATTCGGTACAACTTACGATCGCCGGGTGGCAATCCTATATCTGGTCCACGAAACGGGAAGCTGAACATGACCTCCGAGACGAAACCGAAAATCGTCAAGACCGAAGCCGAATGGCGCGAGCAACTGACGCCGGAACAATTCCGCGTGGCGCGAAAGCACGGAACCGAACGCGCGTTCACCGGACCGAACTGGGATACCAAGGACGCGGGCCTCTATTCCTGTGTGTGCTGCGGCCGTCCCCTCTTCCGCTCCGAGACGAAATACGACTCCGGCACCGGCTGGCCGAGCTTCTACGCGCCCGTCGAGCCGGACGCGGTCACCGAGCACCAGGACCGGTCCTTCTTCTCCGTGCGCACGGAGATCCGCTGCGCCGATTGCGAAGCCCATCTCGGCCATGTCTTTCCCGACGGGCCGCAGCCGACGGGCCTGCGCTACTGCATGAACGGCGTCGCGATGGAATTCACGCCCGACGCGGCGTGAGCCTGCGCCGGCAGGCGATCACCGCGCCTTGTTCATCGCCTCGATGTGGGCGCCGTCGATCGCCTTCGCCGCCTTGTAGGCGTCGCGCGCCCGCAGCCTTTGCGCATAGGAGCTGAATTCCTCGCGCTCGGGCAGCGTCCCGAACGTCAGGCCCCAGTCCACCTGCGCGCCGACATAGATGTCGGCCGCGGTGAAGCGGCCGCCGCAGACATAGTCGCGTTCCCTCAGCATGCCGGCCAGAACGTCGACGACAAGGTCGTAAGTCCCGAAGCCGAGCCTTCGGGGCGCCTGCGGATCGAGATCCTCGTCCCATTTGAACGAATGGGTGATGATCGCCTGTTCCACCGGCCCGGCGCCGAAAAAGGTCCAGCGCAGATAGTCGGCCTTTTCGGCGAGGCCGCGCGGCAGCAGGCCGGCATCGGGAAAGGCTTCCGCGAGATACAGGCATATCGCTGCGGCTTCGGTGACGACATTTCCGTCATGAACGATCGCCGGCACCTTCCCCATCGGATTGATCGCCCGGTAATCGCCCTTCATCTCCGGCCCGAATCCGATGATATGCTCGTCATAGTCGGCGCCGGCCTCGTGCAGCGCCCACCGGGCGATCTGCCCGCGGCTCATCGGATTGGTATGGAACTGGATCTTCCCGGTCATCATGCGGCTCCGTCAGTCTGCGCGATCATCTTCCCTGCGCGGATGCCGCGAATAGAAGCGAAGCCGGCGCGCGGGCGCAATGCAATTCTCGCCCCGCGCGCGCCACTCCTGACAATCCGCTCAGTAGGGCCGCATGTACTTCATGTAGACCCAGCCGGGCGCGAACTCGCCATCCTTGGCCGGATCGTGCCAGACCTCGCACCAGGTATAACGGACGGCGGCGCGCTGCGCGTCTTTGGGCAGACCGGCGATGTCGTCGAGGATCACGCCGCGCTTGCAGCGCCCGGTCAGCGACAGCACCGTGCCGTTCGGATAGGCGGCCTGGATCTGCGACCGGGCGGACGGCCAACGGCGCACGTTGAGGACATCGCCCCAGGAAACGTCCGTCACCTGCCAGGCATGAAAGGCGGATGCGCCGGCCGGCGCGGGGACGGTCGCGAAGGCGGCGAGCGCGGCAAGGGCCACAAGGATCGTTTTGGACTTCATCTCATTCTCCGGTCTTGAACTGGTCACGGCGATCGATACATCTGCGGTATAGTCTTTGCGCTGAACCGCCGGTGATCTACCCGTTCAGCACCCGTTCATTCCGTGCATGTCCGCACACCGGAGGTCCGATGCCGCATCCCTTTGCAAACCCGCCGCAAGCGCCCCGCGCCGAGATACGCACCGTGGAGGATACCCGCCACGGCATCACCCGGCGCGACGACTACGCCTGGCTGCGCGCGGACAACTGGCAGGAGGTGTTCAAGGATCCGGCCGCGCTCGATCCTGCGATCCGCGCCCATCTGGAGGCCGAAAACGCCTATCAGGACGCGCTGATGTCCGACACGAAGGACCTGCAGAAGGTCCTGTTCGAGGAGATGAAGGGCCGCATCAAGGAGGACGATTCCTCCGTTCCCACCCCCGATGGGCCATGGGCCTACGGCTCGACCTGGCGCAAGGGCGGCCAGCAGCCGCTGTTCCAGCGCATGCCGCGCGGCAAGACCGCCGAGGAAGACAAGACCATCATGCTCGACGGCGACAAGGAGGCCGAGGGCAAGGCCTATTTCCGCATCGCCTCGGCCGACCACGCACCGGATCACTCGAAGCTGTTGTGGGGTTATGACGACAAGGGCTCGGAGTTCTTCCGACTGCGCGTGCGCGATCTCGGCACGTTCGCGGACCTCGACGACGACATCACGGACTCCAATGGCGGCGGCGTCTGGGACGCGGCGGCCAACGGCTTCTTCTATTCGAAGCTCGACGCCAATCACCGTCCGTCGACCCTTTATTACCACCGCATCGGCAGTCGCCAGGCCGACGACGCGCTAATCTACGAGGAGCCGGACGCCGGATTCTTCATGGGCGCGGGCGGCAGCCGGCTGAACGATTTCATCTATGTCAGCGTCTACGACCACGAGACCAGCGAAATCCGCCTGATCCGCGCCGGCGATCCGCTCGCGACCCCGATGATGGTCGAGCCGCGCCGGCAGGGTGTCGAATACGAGATGGAGTCGGGCGGCGACGTCTTCTTCATCCTGACCAACGCCGACGGCGCCAAGGATTTCAAGATCGTGACGGCGCCCGTTGACGCGCCGCAGAAGGCGAACTGGAGCGAGTTGGTCGCGCACAAGCCGGGCCGGCTGATCCTGTCGTTGCAGGCCTACAAGGATTACATCGTCTGGCTGGAGCGCGAAAACAGCCTGCCGCGCATCGTCATTCGGGATCGCGCGAGCGGCGCGGAACATGCCATCGCGTTCGACGAGGAGGCATTCTCGCTCGGCCTCGTCGGCTCGTTCGAATACGACAAAAACGTCATTCGCTTCACCTATTCCTCGATGACGACGCCGGCGCAGGTGTTCGACTACGACATGAGCACGCGCGAGCGCGTCCTGCTCAAGACGCAGGAAGTGCCGTCCGGCCACAACCCGGACGACTACGTCACCCGGCGCATTCTCGCGCCCTCGCATGACGGCGCGGAGGTGCCGGTCACACTGCTCTACCGCAAGGAGACGAAGCTCGACGGCTCGGCGCCCTGCCTGCTCTACGGCTACGGCTCCTATGGCATCGCAATTCCCGCGTCCTTCAACACCAACTGCCTGTCGCTGGTCGATCGCGGTTTCGTCTACGCCATCGCCCATATCCGCGGCGGCAAGGACAAGGGCTTTGCCTGGTACGAGGACGGAAAGCGCGCAGCCAAGCAGAACACGTTCAAGGATTTCGTCGCGGTGGCGCGCCATCTGGCGGCGGAGAAATACACGTCCGCCGACCGCATCGTCGCGCAAGGCGGATCTGCCGGCGGCATGCTGATGGGCGCGGTCGCCAACATGGCGCCAGATGCCTTCGGCGGCATCATAGCCGAAGTCGCCTTCGTCGACGTACTCAACACGATGCTCGACGACACGCTGCCGCTGACCCCGCCGGAATGGCCGGAGTGGGGCAATCCGATCGAATCCGCCAAGGATTACCGGACCATCGCCGCCTATTCGCCCTACGACAATGTCGCCGGCCTGCCCTACCCTCCGGTGCTGGCCGTCGCCGGCCTGACCGACCCGCGCGTCACCTACTGGGAACCGGCGAAGTGGATCGCGCGGCTGCGCGAGCGCACGACCAGCGGCAATCCGGTGATGCTGAAGACCAACATGGATTCCGGCCATGGCGGCGCGTCGGGCCGCTTCTCGCGACTGGAGGAAATCGCCTTCGGCTATGCCTTCGCGCTGAAGGTGACCGGCAAGGCCTGACGCTCCCGCCTGGAGGGATTTCCCGAGCCGATCAGACGAATCCGCTGATCGGCCGGGGGCGGTACGGCGCCTCGATCTCCGCGATGTCTTCCCCGGTCAGCCTGAATTCGAGGGCCGCGAAAGCGTCGGTCACGTGGCTCTCCCTGGACACGCCGACAATGGGCGATGTCACGCCCTCGACCTGCAGCACCCAGGCCATGGCAACGCGCGCCATCGGCACGCCGCGCCGTTCGGCGACGCTGGCGACCGCCTCGACCACCGCGCGGTCGACGGTGTTGGCGTCCGCATAGACGCCGGTCATGCGCTTGTCGGTGGCGGACCGCTCGGTCTGTTCGCCCCAGGGGCGGGCGAGCCGGCCGGAGGCGAGCGGCGACCAAGGCATGACCGCGATGCCGTCATGGCGGCAAAGCGGCAGCATCTCGCGCTCCTCCTCGCGATAGATCAGGCTCACCTGGTTCTGCATGGACACGAATTTCGCCCCGCCGACCTGTTCCGCGGCGCGCTGGTATTTCAGGAATTGCCAGGCATGCATCGAGGACGCGCCGATATAACGCGCCTTGCCTGCCTTCACCACGTCGTTGAGCGCCTCCATCGTCTCCTCGAAAGGCGTAGTCGGATCGGCCCGGTGAATCTGGTAGAGATCGACATGGTCCGTGCCCAGTCGCGTCAGGCTGGCGTCGATTTCGTGCAGGATCGCCTTGCGGGAAAGTCCCGCCCCGTTCGGGCCCGGCCGCATCCGCGAGCAGACCTTGGTGGCCAGCACGATCTCGTCACGCGGCGCGAGTTCCCACAATGCGTTGCCGGTAATCTCCTCCGACGTGCCGCCGGAGTATACATTGGCCGTGTCGAAGAAATTGATACCGCCTTCGTATGCAGCCCGGAACATGGCGCGCGCGGCGTCGAGACCGAGCGTCCAGGGCCTGAGGTCCGTAGGTGCGCCGAACGACATCGAGCCGAAGCACAGGCGACTTACCTCCAGTCCCGTCGATCCGAACTTCACAT
>JBAQHA010000145.1:0-7785 GCA_049288075.1 Oricola sp. | reverse complement strand
ACATATTCGTGGAACGGATTGGAGCGCTCGTACATGGCGTGGCCCGCGACGGAGGCGATGGTGCAGCGCTGCCCCGGGTTCATGGCGGTCACTTCGACGAAGTCACTGGTGATTTCGCCCAGGACCGTTTCCTTGGCGCCATAGGGCTCGGCGCAGAAGGAGGCGCATTCGAGCACCTTGCCGAGATAGTAGGCCTCGGCTTCCGGAAAGCCTTCGTGCAACGCTGCGCAGGCGAAGACGGCGCTGTCGGAAGAACGGCCGCCGATGATGACGTCGCAACCTTCTTCGAGCAGCTTGCGGAACGGATGAACGCCGGCCATGGCGACGATGCGGGACGTGGCGTCGAGCTCTTCCTCGTCCAGTTCAGGGCGACCGTCCAGGCCGAGGATCGGCGAGCCGCCGCGGATCTTGGCGCGCACCATTTCCTTGTCAACTTCGGAATAGAACCAGCCGATTTTGAAAGGCGGCAGAGCATGTTTTTTCGCCAGGTCGCGGATGATCTGGACATACATGTCGACCCGGCTATTGGTGCCGGTATCGCCGGCCGAACCGATGATCATCGGCTTGCCCGTCTTGCGCGACGCCAGCAGCATCACCTCAAGGTCGTGCTCCTGCCAGGCCTTCGGGCTGGCGCAGGTATCGCTGCCGAGCGGCACCGGGCCGATGTCGTCGCTGCCGGAGTCGGCGGCGATGTAGTCCGGGTTCGCCTCGACGCCGATCTGGAAGCTCTGCGTCTTCAGGGGCGCAAAGCCCAGATGCCCGTTCGGACATATGACCTTCAGCGATTTCATCATGGTTTCTCCGCGTTAAAGAGGTTTGTCCGGAGTAATGCACGTGACGTGCCAGTATTCGTCAAAACACTAATTGCTTGTAATCGCTAGGAAATGTTTCCCTGCCGGTCAGACAGCGGCGAGCCGCGCGCCGAATGCGCGCGGCCGTGCGCGCAATTCACGCATCGAGCATTCCGAGCTTGATCATCTGATGGCGCAATGCGTGCCGGCTGATCTTCAGAAGGCCGGCGGCGTCCTTCAGATTGTTGCGCGAGGCGGCGAGCGCCTGCTCGATCAGCGCCTTCTGATATTTTTCCGTCGCGGCGTGGAATCCGAGTTCCAGCGGCCCGTCCGAATGGCTGTCGGGCGGGGCGGGCGGGACCGTGGAACTTCCGGCGCGCACGGTGCGGATGATCCGGTCGGGCAGGTGGCGGGGCAGGATGATATCGTCGTCCTCGAGGATGAAGATGCGCTCCAGCAGGTTTTCCAGTTCGCGCACGTTTCCGGGCCAGGGATATTTCAGGAAAATGTTTGCCGTCTCGTCGGACAGTCCGGTGATCGCGCGGCCGTAGCGCTGGTTGTATTTTGCGATGAAGTAGCCCGACAGGGTGAGCACGTCGCGGCCGCGATCCTTCAGCGCGGGGATGTTGATGGCGACGACCTGCAGCCGGTAATAGAGGTCCTCGCGGAAATTGCCGGCAAGTACTTCCGAGAGCAGCACCTTGTTGGTTGCCGCGATGACGCGGACATCGACGGCGGTCGTTTTGACCGCGCCGACGCGGCGGAATTCGTGCGTGTCGAGAAGGCTCAGCAATTTCGCCTGCAGCATCGGTTCCATCTCGCGGATCTCGTCCAAGAAGATGGTGCCGTGGTTGGCCGCCTCGACGAGACCGGTCTTGCGATCGACGGCGCCTGTGAACGCGCCCTTCTCGTGGCCGAACAGTTCCGATTCCAGCAGGCTCGACGGAATCGCCGCGCAATTGATGTCGACGAACTGCTTGGACGCCCTGCTCGACTGGCGATGCAGCATGCGCGCGACCATGCCCTTGCCGGTGCCAGTCGGCCCGTAGACGAGGACGGTTTGCGCCGGACTCTTGGCGACGCGCTCGATCAGCGTGCGCAACGCGATGATGCTCGGATGATCCCCGATCAGGTCGTTCTGGTAGCCCGCCATGCCATTCCCCGGTCGGCTGCCTTGCCCGGGGGCCGCAAGCGCGTTCACAGGTGGAAGCGCTTCCAGTTTCCGAGGCAGGGATTGCCCTCATGGAAATATAGACACCGATCGCGGCTGGAATAAACAGCTGACGAAATCGTCTGCGCGCCACCGTCATGGGCGTGCTGGCAGACGGGCGCGCCGCCCGGCTCGTCGTCCTCGTGGCGTGCCATGATCTGCATCAGATCGGCGACCGTCCAGGCGATGCGCGGCAGTACGCGGTCGAGATAGGCGAAGCGCTTCCGCGACGTCGAGGAGATGCGGTCGTCCTCGGTCTCCAGCGTTTCATCCGCCAGTTCTTCCGACACGAAGTGGTTGGTGCGCCGGGCGATGCCGCCGCGCTCGACGGCAACCGCGTTGGCGCTGAGTTCGATCGACGCGACCACGCCGCCGGCATCGGCGAGAACGAGCGTGCCGCCGCCGGCATGCGGGACGGCGCGGACGAAGGCGATCGCCTCATCGACGGTCGAACAAGTGGCAAGCAGGCGGTTCATGAGGAAATAGCGCAGCCAACCGACGCGGTGCGCGCGCGCCCCGATCTGGGTATCCGCAAGCAGCAGGCCGGCGGCGTTCATACCGCTCGAATAGGCGCCGGGACTGCCCAGACTGCCGATGCACAACATTGCCCCGGTGGTAATGTCGGCACCTTCATGGCGGAAGACTTTCTGGACGCCGAGATGGGTGCCGGAGAAGTCGCGGTTCTTGGCGAGCAGCGGACCTTCGGGTCCGTTGCCGCAGGCAAGCGCCGAGCATCCGTCGCGATCTAGCCTGGCGCCGTTGGCGAAGTCGCGAAGCGTACCGAGATGGAGATGGGTGAAGAGGTCGTCGAAGGCGATGCCGAAGCCATCGGCGATCCCGGCGAGCTCGGCCATGGAATAGGGATCGTGCTCCTCGGCGAAAGCCTTCTGCCGGGCGAGATAGGCCAGCTTTTCTTCGCTGATAATTCCGTCCGCGCGGGCGCGCTCGACGCGGCCAAGCGTCGCCGCGGCGACCTGTTCGCGCGTCACGCCCTTTTCGGCGGCCTGGCGCGCGCCACGCATCCAGGCGTCGCCCTTCATCATCACGGGGCTATCTTCCGCGATACCGACGACGGTCATGTCAGGCGCGCTCCAGGACGTTGACGCCTTCATGCGCCCGGTGGCAGGCGACCTGATGGCCGGGTTCGAGCAATTCGGTCGTGGGGGCTTCGCGCTTGCAGATGTCAATGGCGAAGGGACAGCGGGTGTGGAACTTGCAGCCCGGCGGCGGATTGAGCGGCGAGGGAAGATCGCCGGTCAGTCGGACGCGCTGGTGCTTGCCGGGCGAATCGACCTCCGGCACCGCCGACATCAGGCTCTGCGTGTAGGGATGGCGCGGCCGCGACAGCACGGTGTCGACAGGTCCCATCTCGACGATCTCGCCGAGATACATGACCGCGACGCGGTCGGAGAGATAGCCGATGACCGAGATGTCGTGCGAGATGAACAGGTAGGTCAGGCCCATCTGCTGTTTCAGATCCAGCAGCAGCTTGATGATCTGCGCCTGGATCGACACGTCGAGGGCCGAAACCGGCTCGTCGCAGACGATGAACTGCGGATGGCTGACGAGGGCGCGGGCGATGCCGATACGCTGGCGCTGGCCGCCGGAGAACTGGTGCGGATAGCGGTCGAGCTGGCTCGCCTTGAGGCCGACCGTCTCGATCATCCCGGCGACGATTTCGCGCGCCTGCTTCTGGGTCTTCGCCATGCCGTGCAGCATCAGCGGCAGGCCGACGATCTCGGCCACCGTGCGGCGCGGATTGAGCGAGGCGTAGGGGTCCTGGAAGATGATCTGCATACGCCGGCGCAGCGCCTTCAGCTCCTGCGGCGGCAATGCGGTGACGTCGGTCCCGTCGAAGACGACGCGGCCGGAGGACGGTTCGTGCAGGCGCAGGATGGCGCGACCAAGCGTCGACTTGCCGCAACCGCTCTCGCCGATCAGCCCGAGGATTTCGCCACGATCGACCTCCAGGGAGACGTTGTTGACAGCGCGAACGACGGACGGCGTGTTTCCGGTCAGCCGGTCGAACAGGCCTGGGCGACCGAGATAGGTCTTGGTCAGGTTTTCCGCCTTGAGGAGCGGTCCGGTCTGGCGTGTCATACCGCGGTCTCCCCGGCGATCCTGATGCAACGGGCGCGCCGGTCCGGGCCGGCGGCGGTCATCGGTACGGGCTTCAGGCAGGCGTCGATGCGCTCGCGGCAACGCGAGTAGAAACGGCATTGCGGCGGCAGGTTGATCAGGTCGGGCACCTGACCCTCGATCGGCTGGATCGGATGGCCGCGCAGCGACAGGCGGGGAATCGAGCCGAGCAAGCCCTTCGTATAGGGATGGCGCGGATCGCGGATCACGTCCGCTGTCGGGCCTTCCTCGACCACCTGGCCGGCATACATCACCATGACGCGATCGCAATGCTCGGCGACCACTCCGAGATCGTGGGTGATCAGGACGACGCTCATGCCGAGCTTGGCCCGGATGTCGGAAATCAGTTCGAGCACCTGGGCCTGGATCGTCACGTCGAGCGCGGTGGTCGGTTCGTCGGCGATGAGCAGCTTCGGCCGCGAGGCGAGTGCGATGGCGATCATGATGCGCTGGCGCATGCCGCCGGAGAATTCGTGCGGATACTGGCCGAGGCGGTCGCCCGCGGACGGGATGCCGACGAGGCCGAGCATCTCGACCGACTTGTCGCGGATGGCGCGGCGACGCGCGGAACGGCCGGACGGCAGGGTGTCGTCATGGGCGAGAATCATTTCGGCGAGCTGTTCGCCGACGGTCAATGCCGGGTTGAGGGCCGTCAGCGCGTCCTGCATCGTCATGGCGATGTCGCGGCCGCGAATGGCGCGCATATCCTTCGGCGAGAGCTTCCGCAGATCGCGGCCGTCGAAGCGGATCGTGCCGCCGTCGATGCGGCCGGGCGAACGCACGAGACCCATTACGGAGGAGAAGGTAACGCTTTTTCCCGAGCCGGATTCGCCGACCACGCCGAGGCACTCGCCGCGCCGGACCGAGACGTCGACGCCGTCGACGGCGCAGACCGAGCCGTCGCGAGTGTCGAAGACGGTGCGGAGCCCCGAGACTTCGAGCAGGATGTCGCTGGCGGCGGTCATTCGTGGAACCTCGGATCGAAGGCATCGCGCAGGCCCTGGCTGGCGACGTTGATCGCCAGGACCAGCAGCAGGATCGCAATGCCGGGAAAGGTGGAGACCCACCAGGCGTCGAGGATGAAGGCGCGGCCGTCGGAGACCATCGAGCCCCAGGACGCGGTCGGCGGCTGCACGCCGAGACCGAGGAAGGAGAGGCTCGCTTCCAGGATGATGACGTGGGCCATGCGGATGGTCGAGACGACGACCACCGGGGAAAGGATGTTGGGCAGGATTTCCCGGCCCATGATGTGGGCCGGCGACGCGCCGAGTGCGCGGGCCGCCTCGACATACTCCAATTCGCGCACGGCCAGCGTCTCTCCGCGCACGACGCGGCAGGGGATGACCCATTCCTTGTAGGCGAGCGCCAGGATGATGTTGATCAGGCCCGGGCCCATCATCGCCATCAGACCGATGGCGAAGATCAGGTAGGGGAAGCCGAGCAGGATATCGACGACGCGCGAGATCACGGCATCGACCCAGCCGCGGAAATAGCCAGCGGCAAGACCCGCGACGATACCGATGGTCGTCGCGACGAAGATGACGGCGGCGCCGATGAAGATCGAAATGCGCGAGCCGTAGATGATGCGCGAGAGGATGTCGCGGCCGAGCCCGTCGCAGCCTAGCAGATAGCTCCACTCGCCGCCCGCATCCCATCCCGGCGGTTGCAGGCGGCGGAACAGGTCGGTCTCGTTGGGATCGTGCGGTGCGATCAGGGGGGCGAAGATCGCCATCAGCACGAAGAGCAACACCACGCCGGCGCTCGCCATGGCGAGCCGATTGGCGGCGAAGCTCTTCAGGTTGCGGCGGAAGATCGAATCGCCGGCCTCGCTCCGCGCGGCCGTCTCGACGCTATCGGGATGGACGGCGGTCACAGCTTCACCCTCGGATTGAGCACGGTGTAGAGAATGTCGGCGACGAAGTTCAGCAGCACGTAGGTGACGGCGTAGAAGAGCACGGCGGCCTGCACGAGCGGGTAGTTGCGCAGGAAGATGCTTTCGACGACGAGGCGGCCGAGGCCGGGCCAGCCGAATACGGTCTCGACGATCATGTTGCCGCCGAGCAGCGAGCCGGTCTCGATCGCGGCGACCGAGACGGTCGGGATCAGGGCGTTCTTCAGCGCGTGGCGGAACAGGATGCGGCTGCGGTCGAGGCCCTTGGCCTCCGCGAAGGTGATGTAGTCCTGGCGCAGCACTTCCAGCATCGAGGTGCGGGTGACGCGCATCAGGATCGCCGTCATCGGCAGGCCGAGCGTGATCGCCGGCAGGATGATGTGGGAGAGCGCGTCGAGGAAGGCCTGGAAGCGGCCGCGCAGCAGGCTGTCGACCAGAAGCAGATGGGTGATCGGCTCGACCTCGCTGTCGAAGCCGATGCGGCCGGAAACCGGCAGGATGTGCAGGTGCACGGCGAACAGCATCAAGAGCAGGATGCCGAACCAGAAGCCGGGCAGCGAGACGCCGAGCAGCGAGCCGACGGTGGCGATCTTGTCGAAGATCGAGTTCTTGCGGATGGCGGCCAGCACGCCGAGCGGAATGGCCGTCGCGAGCGCGATGATCAGCGCGACGAGGCTCAGTTCGATGGTGGCGGGCAGGCGTTCGGCGATGATGTCGAGGACCGGCCGGCGATGGTAGAAGCTGAGGCCGAAATCGCCCTGGACGGCGTTACCGAGGAAGACGAAGAAGCGTTGATAGACCGGAAGGTCGAGACCGAGGTCGTGACGCAGCACCGCTTCCTGTTCGGGGGTGACGCTCTGCTCACCGATCATGATGTCCACCGGGTCGCCCGGGGTGAGCGTCATCATCGCGAAGACGATGACACTCACGCCGAGCAGGACGGGAATCAGATGGAGAAGCCTCTCCACGAGCTTGCCAAAGGACATGGCATTCCCTCCCGGTGCGTTTCAGATCAATCGACGCAGGCGTCGTGCAGGTTGATGCGGCTGTCGGCGCTCGGCTTCCAGCCCTTCAGGCGCTTGGAGACGCCGTAGATGTCCTGCGGTACCCAGAGATACACGTAAGGCAGGTCGTGGTTCACCATCTCCTCGGCCTTGTTGTACATCGCCGCGCGCTTGGCCGTGTCGAGTTCGACGGCGGCCTCGTCGAGGATCTTGTCCAGTTCCGGGTTGGCGTAGCCGGCCGAATTGCCGCGGTCGTTGGTGCGGTGCGTCGGCGTGAAGATGTCGAACGGATCGAGCGAACCGTTACCCCACGACGTGAAGTACATGTCGCCGGACTTCGGGCCGCCCTTGGTGCGCCACTTGTCGGACAGCTGTGCGCCTTCGCCGACCGTGACGGTGGTGCGGATGCCCCCCTTGGTCAGCAGCGAAGCGACGGCCTCGGCGGTGTCCTTGAACGCGCCCTCGACATCCATGGTGACGTCGATGCCGTCCGGATAGCCGGCCTCGGCGAGGAGCTTCTTCGACATTTCCGGATCATAGGCATATTTCGGCAGGTTCGGATTGGAGCCGAACGCGTCGGGCGACAGGATGCCTTCGATGCGGGCGGCGTTGCCGCCGAGGATCTTGTCGATGATCAGGTCCTTGTCGATGGCATGGGCGGCCGCCTCGCGGACCTTGATGTCCTTGAAGTATTCGCCGTCCATGTTCATCGCGATGAAGAAGGAGCGCGTGCCGTTCACGGTCATGACG
>JBAQHA010000144.1:0-4494 GCA_049288075.1 Oricola sp. | reverse complement strand
TGAATTCTGTCCCGGTCATGGTGCGCTTAACAGGCAGAAACCGGGTTGAAACGCCGCATGGTTGACTTGGGGCAGAAGCGAACGACTATTGATAATGAAGTGTCCGCTTCGTGCCAGGAATTGGCATTATTCCGATTGCTACGCCGGGCCGAAACAGTGCCCGACGATGAAGTTATCACAGATTCTCCCAGGGAAACCGCGATTTGCGATCGGGCCGAGAGATGTCTTCGAGGGAGGCCGCAATATCGTCGAGGATTCGGTGGTTTCCATATCGTATCAACTTCAGGGAACGGCGAGTTCGGGAACGCGATCTCACATGGAAAAACCTGTTTCGGATTCTGACCAGCATTGCTGCCTCCCTGGCTTGCTTGTTCATGCAGGCAGACTCGCAAGCTGCCGTTTCAGAACGCATTCGCGGATTCAACTCGCGCGTTTCACTTGTTCCTCCGGAACGGCCGATAGCGAAGCGTATGATCGCAATGATCGCCAGATTGGCTGCGCCGAAAAAAGCCGACACCTGGAAAGCGAGTCCATAGGCGCCGGTGAGGTCGAACAAGGCGCCCCCCAGATAGCCGCCGACTCCCATGCCGGCCCACGCGACGAACATCACCAGGCCGATCGCGCCACCGAATGCCTCCGCAGGCGCCTCGTCGCGCACGCACAGGATCAGGCAGGTCATGTTGCCTGCAAAGCCGAAACCGAAGAGCGCCGACAAGGCGAGAATGGGCAATTCCGACTGCATCAGCGGAAAAACCAGAATGCACAGCGTCTGCAGCAGCGACGCGCAGCCATAACTGAGCAGGTTCCCGTAACGATCCGCGATAATGCCGAAGCAGACGCGGCCGATTGCACCGAATACCATCGCGACGAGCAGGCTGGTGGCGCCGAAGGCGGATGAACCGCAGACCGAAGTGACGAAGCCGGCGAGATGAACCAGCGGCATACCCATGCAGGCACAACACAGGAACGCGGCCAATGCGATCGCGAGTAATCGCGGACGCATGAAGACGCCCGATCGGCCGGAGCCGACACCATCGGCGCGCGCCGCGGATGCCGGACTGCAGCGCCGCACCAACATGAAAACCGCTATTTGCAGGACAAGAGCCGTGACCGCGATCGCCAGAAACGCCGCACGCCAACCGAAACCGGAAATGAAGTCTTCGGCTGCGTAGGGCATCATGCCCTGTCCAAGCGCGCCGCCAGCCGTCACTATCCCCATAACCAGGCCGCGCCGGTTCTCGAACCATTCCCCTGCCGCGGAAACCAGTGGTGCATAAAGACAACCGAAACCCGCGATGCCGAGCATCAGGTTCGCGGCATGGAAGTGCCACAGCGCGCTTGCCTGCGACATGATGAAAAGCGGAAGCACGAGAAAGCACCCGCCAAAAGCCAGCAGGTAACGGATGTCAATGCGATCCGAGATGCGTCCCCATACAACACCGCCAATGGCCATGCCGACTGCCGCAAGCGTGTAGCAGGTGCTCAACTGCGATTTCGACCATCCGAATTCGCTTCCGAGCGGGCCGATAAAAACCGATGTCAGTGCCAGAGAGCCAAAGCCGGTCGCCATGCCGAGCGTCGCACCAAGTGCCGTCCTGACACCCTTGCTGCCGGAGACATCCAGTGCATCCAGCCATAAGGGCCGCGTCTCAGTTGTTTCCGTCGTCATCGAAATCGCTCCGCGATAGCGGCGAGGCAACGCCGGCGCCGTCTTTCAAGATGACTGGAAACTGCCGGCCCCGCGTTTCCGGATGATGTCCCGGCGACATGATCCTTGTTTCGATTGCTTCAGGTGCGACACCTCGGCTCGTTACAATTGCAACATCTGCAACCCGAATGCGTCTACAGCCGGCGAAGTGCTCCCGGTAGATTCCAGCCATCCCGTAATCGCAGTTCCAGGAGTTCCGCCATGGCCGGACCATACGACAGCATTCTCGACACGATTGGCCGGACGCCCGTCGTCCGTATCGACAAGCTCGCTCCGGCGGGCATCAATCTCTACGCCAAGCTGGAAGCCTTCAATCCGCTCGGATCCGTCAAGGACCGCCTGGCTCTCGGTATCATCGAGGCGGCCGAAAAAGCCGGCGCGTTGAAACCGGGCCAGACGATCGTCGAGGCGACCAGCGGCAACACCGGAATTGGCCTCGCGATGGTCTGCGCAAGGAAGGGGTATCCGCTTGTCATTGTCATGGCCGAGAGCTTCAGTGTCGAACGTCGCAAACTGATGCGCTTCCTGGGCGCGCGCGTGGTCCTGACGCCTGCTTCCGCAAAAGGCACCGGCATGGTCGCCAAGGCAAAGGAGCTTGCCGACAAGCACGGCTGGTTCTTCTGCCGCCAATTCGAAAACGAAGCCAATCCGGATTTTCATTCCCGCACCACCGCGCAGGAGATCCTTACCGATTTCCAGGGCCAGCGCCTCGACTACTGGGTCTCCGGCTTCGGCACCGGCGGGACGCTGCGTGGAGTCTCGCGCGTGCTAAGGGAACATCGCCCCGACACGCGGATCATCGCCTGCGAGCCCGACAATGCGCCAATGATTTGCAGCGGAATCAGCCAGTCCTACAATGGCGACGGCTCGGCAGCCGCGAGCCATCCGATGTTCCGTCCGCATCTCATGCAGGGCTGGGCGCCGGACTTCATCCCTAAGCTGACGAGCGACGCGCTCGCCGCAGGCCATGTCGACCAGGTCATGCCGATCGACGGCAGGGAAGCACTGCGCCTGGCACGCGAACTCGCAAGACAGGAAGGTATTTTCTGCGGCATTTCCGGCGGCGCGACGCTTGCCGGCGCGCTCCAGGTCGCCGCGACGGCGGAGCCCGGCGCCGCGATCCTTTGCATGATCCCTGACACCGGCGAACGCTACTTGTCCACGCCGCTGTTCGAGCACGTGGCCGAGACGATGGACGATGAGGAAGAGGGCATCGCCGCGTCGACGCCCGGTTACCGGATCGGCGCTCCCTCCCCGGCTTCGCAGGCGGCGCAGCCAGCGCCCGCACAGGTTCCGGAACCGAAGCCGGACGTAGTCTCCAGACTTGATGCGATCATCCACGATGACGAGGAACCCGTGGTGATGTTCGCGCTCGAATGGTGCGAATTCTGCTGGGCGCTTCGCAGGTTCTTTGCCAGCCGCAACATCCCGTTCAAGTCGGTCGACCTCGATTCCGTCGCCTGGCAGACGGACAATCTCGGTGGCGACCTGCGGGTCGCGCTGCATTCCAGGACAGGGTCGCCGACGATCCCGCAGGTCTTCATCGGCGGGAAACACGTCGGTGGCTGCACGGAGACGTTCGACTATTTCCGGGAAGGACGCCTGCAGCCGATGCTTGCGGAAAGCAATGTCGCCTTCCAGGACGATCTCGTTGGAGATCCCTACGAGTTTCTTCCCAAATGGGTCCATCCGCGCTGAGACGCCAGCCTTTGATCTCGCATCACCGGAAGCCCCGGCCCTAGAAGGCCGGGGCTTTTTTCGTGGTCGCACGCGGAGCGGATACCTGTCCGAAACACCGCCCGAAACAATCGAAACGCAACCGCACCTGCCGCGGTAACGGACTGAAACACGCCGGTTTTAGAACTGTCACCAGTCGAGGGAGACAACGGGTCCTGCAACGCATGTCCGTCCCGCCGACACCTCCAGTAAACCTCCCGCGGCCGCCTTTGAGGCGGTCGCCACCATCCGAAAGGACATGAACATGAACGCTCCCGTCAAACCCGAAAAGATCGCAATGAACGGCGTCGACGTCCCGACGCTCCTCGCCACGATCGGCGCCGTCAACGAACACCGCGACCTCGCCAGGTTCACCTTCCGCGCCAACGGCGCTTGGCTGAACGGCACGCACAGCCGCATCAACATCAACGGCTATTTCGGCGCCGGCGCCGAACAGGGTCGCGAAGCCGACCTCGTGATGGAAGGCGACCATCCCGGCGTCCTGTGCGGCACCGACAAGGCCCCGACCCCTGTCGAGTTCCTGCTTGCCGCGCTTTCGGCCTGCATCACCGCCGGCATCGGCAACATCGCATCAGCCCGCCAGGTGAAGCTGGAAGCGGTCGAGACCACTGTCGAGGGCGACATCAACCTTCTCGGCATCCTCGGCCTGAGCGACGAAGTCCGCAACGGCTACAACGGCATTCGCGCGACCTTCAGGATCAAGGGCGACGCGCCGGCCGACAAGTTGCGCCAGATAGTCGAGCAGTCCGTCGCCCGCTCCGCGGTCTATGACGTTCTGACCAACGGCGTACCGGTCTCGATCGATATCGAGGCCGCCTGACTTCGAATGGGTGGGCGTTTATCACGCCCGCCTTCCCTCCCGGAAAGAGTTGAAAACCATGAAAACCGTATCGACCCATCGCCCGGCGCAAAAAGCGCATATCCAGACGCAATTCGACCGTCTGCACTTCCACTTCCTGAGCGGAGCCGCCAAGAGTTCCGTCTATCATGACACCTATCGCCGCTGACCCGGCGTTCAAAGCCGAAGCGACTATCGGAAAGGCCCGCCC
>JBAQHA010000143.1:0-6691 GCA_049288075.1 Oricola sp. | reverse complement strand
CCCATGTCCATGGGGGCGAGGAAGGCGCGCTTGATCGCCTCCACACTTCATCGCCGAAGCAGGAGTTTTCAAAGAGCTGGAAGACGGGCGGCCGGAGGATCGCGCTGTCTAATGTGTGTATGCGATCTTCCGACCGCCCCTTCGGTGTTCTTGCGGCTTCCCGTTTCTCTGGCATTCTCCCGAGGGAGACTTCTTCCAACCGGTATGAACCTTCGCGCATCCGGAACCCATCCGGACGCCTCTTGGCCGGGCCGGAACCGGCGCTCCGTTGCTGCAACCGCCGGCGGGTACCAACGGCACGGTGGCGCACGCCTCGAACCTTCGTTAGCCGCCCTTGCTTTGGGGCTCATCACCCAGCAGGACACCTCTGTCCCACCAGCCAGGCACCGCCCCTCTCCCTGATTGCCGGTGTGCACGCAGGCTTCCATCGAGAGGGCGGGGTCAGGATAGGGGAGATTTTGGCGTGTTGGATGAACCGGAGGTCGGGAAGTTTGTGCGAGTCGGGAAATGACGCGCCTTTTCAGAAGGTTATTTGCCGGTCGCTTCGCGGCGGCCCCACCCTCAATCCACCGGCCCTGCGCGTTCGGCGCTCACGCCGCAGAGGCCAGCCTTTCGCCGGCGATGCGGTAGGAGATGGCTTCGGCGACGTGGATGCGGCCGGTGTTCCGGGCGCCGTCGAGATCGGCGAGGGTGCGGGCGACCTTCATGATGCGGTGATAGGCGCGGGCGGAGAATTTCATCTGGTCGGCCGCGTCGCTGAGCAATTGCAGCCCGCCGGCATCGACGTCGCAGACCTGCTCGATCAGCGCGGTGGGGCAGTGGGCGTTGGTGGTGACGCCGGAAACGCCCAGGGATGAGTAGCGCTCCATCTGGATCGCCCGCGCGGCGGCGACGCGGGTGGCGACCGAGGCGCTGGGCTCGCCCGGTCGTGACCGGATCAGGTCTCCCGGCATGACGGCCGGAACCTCGACGCGCAGATCGATGCGGTCCATCAGCGGGCCGGAGATACGTGCCTGATAATCGGCCTGGCAGCGCGGGCCGCGGGCGCAGGTGTGGCCCGGCTCGCCCGCCATGCCGCAGCGGCACGGATTCATCGCGGCGACGAGCTGGATGCGCGCGGGATAGGAAACGCGGTGATTGGCGCGGGCAATGACGCATTCGCCGGTTTCCAGCGGCTGGCGCAACGCGTCGAGCGCCTGCGGGGTGAATTCCGGGAATTCGTCGAGGAAGAGAACGCCGTTATGCGCGAGCGAGACCTCGCCCGGCTTGACCCGCAAGCCGCCGCCGACCATCGCCGCCATGGAAGCGGAATGGTGCGGCGCGCGGAAAGGACGGCGGTCGGACAGCTTGCCGCCCGCGAGCTGGCCGGCAACGGAGGCGATCATCGAGACGTCGAGCAGCTCGGCCGGCGACAGCGGCGGCAGGATCGACGGCAGGCGCTGCGCCAGCATCGACTTGCCGGAGCCCGGCGGCCCGACCATCAGCAGGTTGTGGCCGCCGGCGGCGGCGACCTCGAGCGCGCGCTTAGCCGTCTCCTGGCCCTTGATGTCGGAAAGATCCGGCAGGTTGGCCGGCAATTCGCGCCGGACCGGCTGCGGGCGCGACAGGACCTGCGTGCCGCGAAAATGATTGGCGAGCGAGATCAGCGAGGCGGGGGCGACGATATCGACATCCGCGCCGGCCCAGGCGGCCTCGGGGCCGCATTCCTTCGGGCAGATCAGGCCCTTGCCCTGGGCGCTCGCCGCGATGGCCGCCGGCAGCACGCCGGCAACCGGCGCGATGGTGCCGTCGAGCGACAATTCGCCGAGCACACAAAAGTTCGACAAGGCGTCGGCCGGGACCGCGCCGAGCGCGGCCATCAGCCCGAGCGCGATGGGGAGATCGAAATGGGAGCCTTCCTTGGGCAGGTCGGCGGGGGCGAGATTGACCGTGACCTTCTTGGGCGGCATCGAGAGGCCGGAGGCATGCAGCGCCGACTGGACGCGCTCGCGACTCTCGGCGACCGCCTTGTCGGGCAGGCCGACGATCTGCATGCCGACCTTGCCGGGAGCGACCATGACCTGCACGTCCACCGGCACCGCCTCGATGCCCTCGAAGGAAACCGTCGAAATCCGCGAAACCATCGGCCCATCCCCGCCTGAACGGGGATATTAAGACTCGGATTACGGAACAAGACAAGAACAAATTTGCAACCAGCGCACGCAGCGCGTGTTTTCCGGTTGTGGCCGGTTGCAGGCGGGGAACAAAGGTCAGGGGGCGGGCCGACGAACCGGCATGGCCTCGACGACGGCGCGCAGGATCTCGCCCATGCGGGCGTGACCGATGCCGGCGTCGACATTCGCGGCGCGATGGACAACGACGAGATCGCGATCCCGCGCGACGACGACATATTGTCCGCCGAAGCCGGCGGCGTAAACAATGGGAACGTCGATCGCCAGAGGATCGCCCGGAGCGTGCGCATCCGTCACTGCCCAGAGCAAGCCGTAGTAACGACCATCGTCGATACGCGAGTGCGGGGAGAAGCTGTCGTCCAGCCAATCCTTCGGCACGATCTGGCGGTCGCGCCAGCGGCCGTCATTCAGGACAAGCAGGCCGATGCGGGCGAGATCGCGTGCCGAGAAGCGCATCTTGTAGACGGGATGAACAGATTCCGGGCCGTGCAGGAAACGGATGTCGCCGGGGGCGTAATCCTGCATGCCCAGCGGTTCCGCGAGCATCAGGCCGAAGGCTTCCGGCACCGTCTCGCCGGTGGCGGCCGAGAAGATCGTGCCGAGCGCGTTGAAATCCCAGTTGTTGTAGAACCAGTGCGCGCCGGGCGCATGAGCGCCCCGTTCCGGCCGGTCCTTCGCGGTGTCGTAGACGGAGGGGTGATAGACGCCGGAGCGGGCCATCAGAAGATCGCGGATTGTCGCGCTTCCTTCGGCGGGCGTCAGACGGCCGATATCGTCGATGCCGAGGTCTTCCAGCGTTGCGGCAGGATCGATTTGCCCGCGTTCGACGGCGATGCCGAACATCAGGCTGATCAGGCTCTTGCGCACCGAGGCGACGGAGGACTTGCGCGCCACATCTCCCCAGGCCCAGACCGGCGCGCCGCCATGGATGACTGCCAAGGCCGTGGAACCGCTGACGGTAAGCGTCCCGTTCAGAGCGAGGAGCCGTTCTTCCGACCAGCCGAGGGAACCGGCGTCGGCCAGTTCCCAATGCTTTCCGGGGAAGACGGACACGGCGCGGGCGCCCTCAGCGCTTCGCCTCGACCGCGTCCCAGAACAGGGCGGCGATGTCGGCGCCGCCGAATTTCCTGACCTCGCGGATGCCCGTCGGCGAGGTTACGTTGATCTCGGTCATCCAGCCGCCGATCACGTCGATGCCGACGAAGACGAAACCGCGCTCGCGCAGGGAAGGGCCGATGCGCTCGCAGATCTCGCGCTCGCGCGCGGTCATGTCGGTCGCCACCGCCTTGCCGCCGACATGCATGTTGGAGCGGGCGTCGCTCTCGTCGGGGACGCGGTTGATGGCGCCGACCGGCTCGCCGTCGATCAGGATGATCCGCTTGTCGCCGCCGCGCACGTCGGCGAGATAGCGCTGGACGATGATCGGCTCGCGGGTGAGCTGGGAGAACATCTCCATCAGCGAGGTCAGGTTGCGGTCGCCGTCGCGCAGGTGGAAGACGCCGGCGCCGCCATTGCCGTAGATCGGCTTCAGGATGATGTCGCCGAACTCGCGGCGGAAGGACCAGATCTCCTCGATGTCCTTGGTGATCATGGTCTCGGGCATCAGGTCGGCGAATTCGGTGACGAAGATCTTCTCCGGCGAATTGCGCACCCAGGCCGGGTCGTTGACGACCAGCGTCTTCGGGTGGATGCGCTCGAGCAGATGCGTCGTCGTGATGTAGTTCATGTCGAAGGGCGGGTCCTGGCGCAGCAGGACGACGTCCATCTCGGTCAGGTCGGTGCGGGTGGCGTGGCCGAGGGCGAAATGGTCGCCCTTGACGTCGCGCACCGTCAGCGGTTCGAGCGTCGCCGAGACGACTCCGTTACGCATCGTCAGCCGGTCGGGCGTGTAGTGGAACAGTTCGTGGCCGCGCGCCTGCGCCTCGAGGCAGAGCGCGAAGGTCGAATCGCCCTCGATGCGGACGGTTGAGATGTGGTCCATCTGGACGGCGACCTTGAGAGCCATGTGCGTGATCCCCTTCGAATGCGCACGAGTACTTGGAGACTTCCCGGCCGAAAATCAATCAGGGACGCCCGATTGCCCCATCCGAAACGAAAAACGCCGGCAGTGCCGGCGTCTTTTGATTCATTCGAAGGCGATCAGAACTTGCGAGAGATACCGATGCGAACCGCATGGACCTTGTTGTCATGCGGATAGGCGTAAGGGCCGCCGAAGATGCTTCCTGCAACCTGCGTGTCGCCATAGTCGGCGTAGCGGTACTCGACACGGGTGCTCCAGGCATTGTCGATGGCATATTCGGCGCCGACGCCTGCGGTCCAGCCCAGCGTCGTTTCCGTACCCGACAGCACGTCCGCGGCACCGCCGTTGACCGTCTCCATCTTCACCGAGGCGAATGCCATGCCGGCAGTTCCGTAGACGAGAACACGGTCCATCGCGAAACCGGCCCGCGCGCGAAGCGATCCGGTCCACTGGATGTCCTTGTTCACGGTATTGCCGTTGTTCCAGTCCCAGAAGCCACTTATCGCCGAATATTCCAGATCGGCCTCGGCGCCGTAGACGAAACTTCCCGACTGCAGGTTGTGCCCAACGTGAACGCCGGCGACAAGGCCGCTGGCGTCATAGTCCAGCGGACCGTCATTCAGCGTGCCCGAAGGCCAGTTCAATTCGTTTGTGACGGCGGGTCCACCGCCATAGCCGAGCTGGATGCCGGCATAGGTTCCCGACCAGTCATGAGTGGAGAGGGACATCGGGTCGGCGGCAAACGCCTGGGTGGACATCGCGACGCCAAAGGCAAAAGTCATTCCGGAAATGAAGGATCGCATTGTTTCAAAACCTTTTTTAAACCACATCCAGACGTCGACATGCCCTTCTCGGTCCGAAATCGGAACGAGTGATTACTCCAATCCGGATGGTCCGGAAAGCCTCGGCGGAAGGGTCCGATGACAGGTGACGCCGGAAATTCCGGCGGCCGTTGCAATTATGCAACTCGGCGTTGAACACGACCGGTCCCGACGGCGGTCAGGACGCGATGCCGATGACGTGAACCGGCCAGCGCCGGGGCAGGACGGCGACCATGTCGAAGCGCAGGGAAAGGCGCGCGTGGTCGGGCTGGCGCGACAGCCAGAGATCGGCGGCAGATTCGATTCGGCGCAGGGCGGAGGGCGTGACGGCGTCCATCGCCTCGATCAGGGTCCGGCGCGCCTTGACCTCGACAATGGCGACAAGATCGCCGCGCCGGGCGATCAGGTCTATCTCTCCGGCGGGCGTGCGGTAGCGGCGTTCGTGGATGCGGAAGCCCTTCAGGCGGAGCGCGAAGGCGGCAAGGGCCTCGCCGCGATGGCCAAGGCCATAAGCGGCGCGGCGGCGGTCTTTCGCCGGCTCACGAGCCATCGCCGTGCTCGCCCTTCAGCTCCAGCAGCCTCGCATAGAGATCGGCCTTGGGCAGGCCGGTGGTCTCGGCGGCATCGCGGGCGGCGCGCGACACCGGCATGGTTTCAAGCAGGTCGCGCAACAGCGCGTCGGTCCTCTCCGGCGTCCATTCGGCGTGATCCTCCGGCGCCGGCGCGATCAGGATGGCGATCTCGCCCTTTATCGTTTCGGAGGCGAATTGATCCCTGATTTCGCCGGCCGGTCCGGTCCTGATCGTCTCGAAGCGCTTGGTCAGTTCGCGGGCGACCGTGACGAGACGATCCGGGCCGAAGACCTCGGCCACGGCGTCGAGCGTGGATTTCAGGCGGGCGGGCGATTCGAAGGCGATCAGGGTGGACGGCAGATGCGCAAGCTCGGCCAGCCGGGCGCGGCGCGCGGCGTCTTTGGCCGGCAGGAAACCGATGAAACGGAAATCGTCGCTCGGCATGCCGGAGGCGGCGAGCGCGGCGAGCGGGGCCGACGCGCCGGGGATCGGGATAACGCGAATGCCGGCACCGCGGGCTTCGGAGACGAGCCGGTAGCCGGGGTCGGAAACCAGCGGGGTTCCGGCGTCGGAGACCAGCGCGACGGCCTTGCCCTCCCTCAGGGCGGCGATCAGCTTCGGACCGGCGGCAGCGGCGTTGTGCTCGTGATAGGCGACGGGCCTGACCCGGATGCCGTAGCGGTCGAGCAGGCGGCGGGTGACGCGGGTGTCCTCGCAGGCGAGGATATCGCAGGCGGCGAGCGTTTCCAGCGCGCGGATGGTGATGTCGCCGAGGTTTCCGATCGGGGTGGCGACGACGTAGAGGCCCGGATCGAGCGGCGGCGCGGTCACGAGATGGCCGGCGATGAGGAACGCGCGTTCGCCGCTCATGCCGCCAGCTCCGCGACCAGCGCGTTGAGAACGAGGCGGCCGGCAGGGGTGGCGCGCAGGCGGCTATTGGCGACGGGCTCGACGAGCCGTTCCTCCTGCAGCAGGGCGAGGCGGGCGGGATCGAAGGCGCGGCCGGACAGCGTTTCATAGCGGGCGAGGTCGATGCCCTCGACGAGGCGGAGGCCCATCAGCAGCATCTCGTCGCCCTGGGCCGAGGCGTCGAGGCTTTCCTCCTCG
>JBAQHA010000142.1:0-2298 GCA_049288075.1 Oricola sp. | reverse complement strand
CACCAGGGTCAGCTCCCGCAACTCGCGATCCCACAGAGCGAAGGCGAACATCCCGATCAGACGCTCGAGAGTTTTCCTCAGGCCGTGGCGGGCAATGGTCTCGACAAGAACCTCAGTGTCGGAGGAGCCCCGGAAGGAAATTCCGGCCGCCTCACACTCCTGACGCAATTCCACAGCATTGTAGACCTCGCCATTATAGCTCAGCACATAGCGGCGGTTTGCGGAAATCATCGGCTGGTGTCCGGCTGCCGAGAGATCGATGATAGAAAGGCGGCGATGGCCAAGCCCGATGCCGGCCGCGCCATCGGCCCAACTTCCGCCGTCATCCGGTCCCCGATGGTCCAGGCTGTCGGCCATGCGGCGCGCCAGCGCCGCGAGGTCCGCGTCCTCGCCTGCGGGACCGAGAAAACCGGCTATGCCGCACATGGACGAACGCCTACCGTCATGCTGGCATGCCCCCGGTCAGGATGCCGTAAACAGCGGCCGCCCGATGGGCATAGGTATGGCTGTCCATCACATGGGCCAGGGCCGCCTCCGTGATCTCAAGACGCCGGCGTTCGTCGCGAAAGGTTTCCATCACCTCAGCAATGTTCGAGAAGTCCGACGCCAAGCGGATGTAATGGACACCGGGGACGAGAATGTCGTTATAACGGCCTTCCAGAAGGATCTGGCAGGTGGCGGTTCCTATGGCATCGAAATGACGCGACGAAATGCACTTGCCGTGATGCTCGGGAATGGAGCGGCCGGCAAAGAATTTCTTGTAAACTTCGTCGAATGCCAGTGATTCGGTGACCGCAGACTCGTGACGGATCGGCCCGCGGCTCAGTGCCTGACGCAGCCAGCGCCGCCATCCGAAGGGAAGCTTGTGGCCGAGCAGGCGCAGCGGGCTGTCGTTGGCGATCACGAAACCCCGCCCGGCCTCGCTCGCCGCCGTCCAGGCGCGGATCGCCTCCAGCGTGGCGTCGTCGCGCTCGATGAACCAGGAGCCGGCTTCGGTGGAGACCGTACCGCGGCAGTCATTGAGAAACCTGGCCCATCCATCGCGGTTGAAGCGCTCGGTAGAAATATCGACCGTCAGATCCGGTGCAAACTCATGCCGGGCAAAGTAATCATTGACCCGATTGCGGTCGTCATCGCCCAGATGCGCGAGATACTTCACCGACCGCACGCCGATGTCGCGGCTGCGCTCACCATGGGGCACCTGTGGATGAAAGACCTCGGGATTTAGACCGTGGGGCAGCGCCACGACGCCGCGCACCGCGAGATCGCCGAACAGGTAGCGGCCGCTCTCGGGCAAGAGCTGGGTAGCGATATAGTCCGGCCGGATGGTGGCGAAAGCCGCGCGCTTGGCGCCAATCGGCGAACCCGGCAGATTGACTTCATTGCCGACAAACGTCAGCAGCGGACAGTTGCGCTCCGCGAGCACGGGAGCTACTGGTTCGAGATACCGGGTGGTGTCGCCATTGGTCGAATGCAGAAGAATGACCGCATCTTGACCCTTCAACGCCGGCCGCAGCCGCCGGGCGGCATCGCCGCCGACGATGTTGAAGAGCTCAACTTCGAACTGCGGCGAGGCGAGAAAAGCCGCCTTCCAGTCGTCATAATAGCTGAGGCGGTCGGTATAGTTCGCGCTGACGACCAGGGCGCGCAAGGTTGACGGATTGCTGCTCACGCACCCGCCGCTATGAGATCGGCGACGATGAGATCGGCGGCATTGCCTCTGCCGTACTCGTCGATCGGCCGGCGCGGCTGTTGGTAGTCCGCCACCATCCACAGCCGGTTCCAGCCCGCCTCTACCGTCTCAACCCATTCTGTCTCGCTGCGCAGTGTGACGCAGGGCTTGCCGTGGAAATAGGCCTCCTTCTGCACACCGCCGGAATCGGTATGCACGTCGACGCAGCCGTCCAGCAGTGCACTCATATCGAGATAGCCCACCGGCTCTATGACCTTGAAGGTGTCGAGAGAAATGTCGAAGCGAGCGGCCGCCTGCGCGGTGCGGGGGTGCAGCGGCAGCACCACCGGGCGTTCAGCCGCCACCCTCTCCAGGTGGCCGATTACCGCGCGCAGGCTGGCCGCATCATCGGTGTTCTCGGCGCGGTGAACAGTCGCCAGTGAGTAGTGGCCGGGCTCGAGACCGAGCCGGACCAGTATATCGGAGCCGGATCGCGCCCGGTCGCGCGCATCAAGCGCGGCGTCGTACATGACGTCACCGACATGAAGCACTCCGTTGCGAATGCCCTCGCCGGCCAGATTCCTAACCGCCGCGCTGGTCGGGCAATAGAGCCGGGCGCTGACATG
>JBAQHA010000141.1:0-3324 GCA_049288075.1 Oricola sp. | reverse complement strand
ACTTACCATTGATGAGCGAGGGACTGGTATTCACCACGACAGGCAACACGCCGGTTTCCGGTTTTTCGAAGGTTAAGGCGCGGCTCGACAAGGCCATGAGGAATGAGCTGTCAACGGGCACCGAAGTTTCCTCAAAAGTGGGCATTTAAAATTCCCTAAATTGGCGACGGTGGTTTGCGGTCGGTGATCAGCCGTTGGTTTGATCATCTGGCGCCTTTGCAGGTGGCCGGCCGCGGCGTTTCGGGGCGGATGGCGGATTGATGGGTGCACTGGACCTGAGGTTTTCAGGAACGAGGTCGGCGTGCTGGCGCATGCGGTAGCTCGAGCCCTCGATTTGGACGACGACGGCGTGATGGAGCAGCCGGTCAAGCAGCGCGGTAGCGACGACGGGATCGCCGAAGACCTCGCCCCATTCGGCAAAGCCGCGGTTGGAGGTGAGGATCATGGCGCCTTTTTCGTAGCGTGCGTTGACGAGTTGGAAGAACAGATTGCCGCCGCCTGGGGTGATGGGCAGGTAGCCGATTTCATCGACGACGAGCAGCGATGAGCGACAAAGGAAGCGGATCTTTTCGCGGAGCGTTCCCTCGCGTTCGGCCTTGGCGAGAGCGGCGATCAAATCGGCGAGCGGGATGAAGTAGACGCTCCTGCCGGCACGGACGGCTTCGACCGCGAATGCCGTTGCGAGATGGCTTTTGCCGGTACCGGGTGGCCCGAGCAGATGGACGACCTCGGCGCGGTTGATGAAGTCGAGACCGGCCAGCGCCAGGATGCGGTTGCGGTCGAGGGATGGCTGGAAGGAGAAGTCGAAGCCGGCAAGCGTCTTGATGATCGGCAGCCTGGCCATGCGCAACGCGGATTTGATGCGGCGGTTTTCACGTAAGCTCAGTTCCTCGGCGAGCAGGTCGTCGATTGCCTCGATGCCGTCGATCTGGCCCTGCTCGATGCGACGGAGCGTGGCGTCGAGCATTTCGAGAGCACGGGGCATTTTGAGGCCGACGAGGCTGCGGCGGATATTGTCGACGCGGGACGATGCGGTGGTGAGGGTCATGGCCGATCTCCCACTGCCAACTGGTCGCCTATCGCCTGATAGAACGCCAGGGAGCGTAGCGGCACATGATCGCCGATGCGGCCAAGAGTGATGCCTGTCGCCTTGTTGGGCGTGCGCCTGGCGCTGCCGCCGGTGCGGTGACTGCAATCAATACGATACTGCTTTCGGCCCTCCAGCACGGGATGCTCGGCGACGACGATGCCGAGGTCGAGGATGCGAATGAGGTCCGGCAACTGCTGCACTTCCACCACTCGGCGGGTGCGATCGGGAACGCTGTAATAATTGCCGCCAATTGCGACGAAACCGTCATGGCTGACGCGCCGTTCCAGCTTGAGCACCGCATCGAAGCGATGCTCCGGCAAGCGCTGCAACTCGGGCTGCTCGGCAGTGAAGGCTTCGGCGACTATGCGCTGGGTGGTGCCGTGGACCCGGACATTGGCGACCGTGTCGAGCCAGTCGGCAAGCTGGCTATTCAGATCCTCGAGATTGCGAAAGCGCCGTCCAAGGAAGAAATCCTGTCGGATATAGCTGAACGGCCTCTCTACCTTTCCCTTCGTTTGCGCCCGGTAGGGCCGGCAGGCCCGTGGCTGATAGCGATAATGCTGCGCCAGGGCCAGCAGGGAGCGATTATATACGATGTGGCCCTGTCCGTCCTCGCCAGTGACTGCGGTCTTCATGCGGTCGTAGAGGATTTCGATCGGCACGCCGCCGAGTGCTTCGAACGCTTGGATGTGACACCGCAACAGCGTCTGCAGATCCTGGTGCAGCACGTAGCGGGCGAACAGGAACCGCGAATGGCCGAGAACCAGGCTGAACAGCCAGACGATCCGGCTGCTGCCGGGATCGTCGGAAAAGTCGACGACGAAGCGGGCGAAGTCGACTTGCGCCTGAACGCCCGGCGGCGTCTCGAAGCGCACTTCATAAGGCTTCGGTCCTTGCTCGGGCCGGATCGCGGCGAGATAGCGCTTCACCGCCGTGTAGGCGCCAATATAGCCCATCTCGCGGATCTCTCGCGTCAGCCGCGCAGCGGTGAGCTCAGGGAAGGCGGTTACCCGCTCCCGCAGAAAGTTCATGTAAGGCGCCAGCTTGCTTGGCCGGCCCACCGAGCGAGGCCCATAGGCCGGCGCCTCGATGCCACGCTCGATATATTTGCGCACCGTTTTGGGATCCCGCCCGATCCGGCGGGCAATCGCGGTGACCGACAGTCCCTGCCGGTGTAACTCCAGTATCATCATCAGCTCTCCAAGTTGGACCATCGACGCTGCCTCCCGGAGTGGGAATTAGCGCGATTTTGGCCCAGCCGATCCGCTGGATTTGGCTCCAAAAGGAAGGGCTAGGCGGAAGTGCCAATCAGGGAAATTTCAAAGCCCACATTCGGGGAGAATTGCAGGACCGATGACACATTTATCCAGTAGCCACGCATTCAGCTCCTCGTAGCTCTTGACCCGCAATCGGGGCGTGAAGAACCGCTCACGCACCAAGCCGACCTGATTCTCAACCTGTCCCTTCTCCCAGCCCGATGCCGGCGTGCAGGCGGTCGGCTCCACCAGATAATGGCTGCACATCTGCAGAAAGCGGCGGTTGAACTGCCGCTCCTTACCGACGAACACCGTCTCCACCGCCGTCTTCATATTGTCGTAGATGCCGCGGGTGCAGGCCCCTTTGAAGAAAGCGAACGCCCGGTCATGGGCGTCGAACACCATCTCCTGCGTCTCGCGAGGATAGGCCCGAACGAACAACATGCGGCTGTGGCAGAGCCGGAGATGCGCCACCTTCACCGTAACCGTGACGCCATCGATCAGGACGACCTCGTGGCTCCAGTCAAACTGATAGGCTTCCCCAGGCGCAAAGCTCAAAGGGATGTAAGCCTGGGCCGCCGCTCCGCGCGCTTGGCGCCAACTCTTGGCATAGCGCCGCACCGCATCGTAACCGCCATCGAAGCCGAGATCCCGCAGAGCCTCGAAAATCCGTATCAGCGTCAGCCGCTCTCGGGCGGGCTTCGCGTCATTAGCGGCAAGCAGGCCATCCAACTGCTCCCGCCAGGCGCCGAGCTTCGGCATCGGCTGGATGCTGCGTTCATAGCGAAACTCCGTCGCCTTGGACCGGATCGCTTTCCGCACCACCTTCCGAGAGACCTTCAGATCCCGGCAGATCGCTTTGATCGGCTTCTTATGATGAAAAAATGCTCGACGGATCTTCGCTATCGTCTCCACGACCAACATCCCAAACGAAGCCCCCAGTTCATACCAGAGGCTGTTATGACCCAATCACTATTG
>JBAQHA010000140.1:0-1563 GCA_049288075.1 Oricola sp. | reverse complement strand
CGCCCACTCCGACCACGGTCGCGACATGGCGATGACGCTGCGCGCCGTCGCCCTGGGCGAGGCCGCGGGCTACAAGGTCAAGGACGAGCAGAAGCTGCACGTCGTGGCCGACTACCTCGGCGTGCCCACCAGCGGCCGCGAGGTCAACGAGATCGCCCTCGACGTGGCCGACGTCGCCCTGGCGCAGTTCGGCCAGCCGCTCGGCGAGATCGTCTACACGCGTCGCGCCACGCCCAAGCGGCAGGCGCTGTGGAAGAAGCTCCGTCTCACGCCGCGGGCCGTCGACCGCGAGATCGTCGAGATCCTGCACCGCACCCACGAGGGCGTCGACCTCGACGCCGAGCACATCCTCAAGGCGTCGCTGCGCTGCGCCCTTGCCGACGGCTGGGGCGGGTCGATGCTCTCGACCGACATGAGCGACATCCTCTTCGGCACGCCGTCGCCGGTGTCGGCCGAGGTCAACCTCGGCGTGCTCAAGGCGGACCAGGTCAACGTCGTCGTCCACGGCCACGAGCCCACGCTGTCGGCGATGCTGGTCGAGGCCGCCCGCGACCCCGAGCTGATCGCCGAGGCCAAGGCCAAGGGTGCGGAGGGCATCAACCTCGCCGGCATCTGCTGCACGAGCAACGAGATCCTCATGCGCTACGGCATCCCGCCGGCCGGCAACTTCCTGCATCAGGAGCTCGCCGTGCTGACGGGGGCGGTCGAGGCGATGATCGTCGACGTACAGTGCATCATGCAGGCGCTCGGCCCGCTGGCACAGCGCTTCCACACCAAGCTGATCACGACATCACCCAAGGCGAAGATCCCCGGCGCGGTCCACGTCGAGTTCGACGAGCACCGCGCCCCCGAGACCGCGCGCGAGATCGTCCGCCTGGCGATCGACAACTACGCCAACCGCGGGCCGATCCACATCCCCGACTACCACGAGCCGCTCGTCGCCGGGTTCTCGCACGAGTACCTCAACTACATGCAGGGCGGCTTCCATCGCGGCTCGTTCCGCCCGCTCAACGACGCCGTCATCGCCGGCCGCATCCGCGGCCTGGCCGGCGTCGTCGGATGTAACAACGCGCGCGTGACCCAGGACGAGGGCATCGTCACGATGATCAAGGAGTTCGTCGCCCGCGACGTCATGGTCGTGGTCACGGGGTGCGCCGCGACCGCCGGCGCCAAGGCAGGTTACCTGAGCCCCGAGATCCTCGACGCCGCCGGCCCCGGCCTGCGCGAGGTGATGGAGGCGATCGGCATCCCGCCGGTCCTGCACCTGGGCTCGTGCGTCGACAACTCGCGCATCCTCACGGTGCTCACCCAGGTGGCCACCGAGGGCGGCCTCGGCGCCGACATCGACGACCTTCCCGCCGTCGGCCTCTGCCCCGAGTGGATGTGCGAGAAGGCGATCGCCATTGGCACCTACTTCGCTGCCTCCGGCGCCCACGTGATCTTCGGCGTGAGCAGCCCGGTCGCGGCCTCCAGCGTCGCCACCCGGCTCATGACGGAGGGCTGGGAGGAGATGGTCGGCGGCGACCTGGAGTTCATCCCCGACTGGGACGAGATGCTGGCCCG
>JBAQHA010000139.1:0-5490 GCA_049288075.1 Oricola sp. | reverse complement strand
GCGCTGCTGTCGACGATCAACAAGCCGTTGTCGGCGGGCTGAACATTCGCGCTGAAATTCGGGGCGCCGTCCTTTTAATTTCGCCATTTTTCCTAGTAAGGTCGCGGCGTCCGAACGGATAAACGGGGCCAAAAGGATACTGCAATGACGAGCGGCGAACCTGAACCGACGAGTACGCCCATCCAGATGCAGGGCCGGTTCGATCCGTACCGGCTGTCCAATCCGCAGGTCTTCCTGCTCTCGATGATCATCTTCCTTGTCATCGTCGGGTTCGTGGCGGCAATCCTCTATCGCCAGGTCTCGGCCGCATTCGTCACCAATCCCGGCCTGAACGGGCTCATCCTGGGTGTGCTCGCCGTCGGCATCATCCTCGTCTTCCTGCAGGTGATCGGCCTTTTCCGCGAGGTGCGCTGGGTCAACACGTTCCGGTCCGGCGACACGGTGATGGCGGCGCGGCGCGAACCGGTGCTGCTGGCGCCGATGCGCTCGCTGCTGGCGCGCCAGCAGGCGGTGACGCTGTCGACGCTTTCGACCCGCTCGATCCTCGATTCGATCGCCACCCGGCTCGACGAGTCGCGCGACACGTCGCGCTACCTGACCGGCCTGCTGGTGTTTCTCGGCCTGCTCGGCACGTTCTGGGGCCTGTTGCAGACGATCGGGTCGATCGGCGCGACGATCCAGTCGCTCGACCCGGGCACGGGCGACGTCAACGACATCCTGGAATCGCTCAAGGCCGGATTGAATGCTCCGCTGGAAGGCATGGGCACGGCGTTTTCGTCGTCGCTGTTCGGCCTGTCCGGCTCGCTCGTCCTCGGCTTCCTCGACCTGCAGGCGGGCCGGGCGCAAAACCGTTTCTACACCGAACTCGAGAACTGGCTCTCCTCGGTCACCGACCCGGAGTCCGGCATGGCGCAGGCAGCGGTCGGCCTCGACGGCAGCCAGGAGATGAAGACCGTCGCCGAGGCGCTGAAGACGATGCAGGACGGCTCCGGCGGCAGCCAGCGCGTGACCGCGGCCATGGCCAATCTCGCCGAGGGCATCCAGGGACTGGTGCGCAACATGCGCTCCGAGCAGCAGATGATGCGCGACTGGGTCGAATCCCAGTCGGAGGAACAGAAGGCGATGCGCAAGACGCTGGACAGGCTGGCCGCCGCGATCGAGAAGAACGACAGGAGCAAGTAGGTGGCGCTCGCCCGCAACCGCCGCCACGACCGGCGCGTCGACTACTGGCCGGGATTCGTCGACGCCCTGTCGACGCTGCTGCTGGCGATCATGTTCCTGCTCTCGGTTTTCGTGCTGGCGCAGTTCCTGCTCAGCCGCGAAATCTCCGGCAAGGACGAGGTCCTCAACCGGCTCAATTCCCAGATCAACGAGCTGACGCAACTGCTGGCGCTGGAGCAGGGGAACCGGCAGGACGCCGAGGACCAGCTGCTCTCGCTGCAGGCGTCGCTCTCGGCTTCGGAAGAGGAGCGATCCCGGCTGGAAAGCATGCTGGCCGCGGGCAGCGGCGCGGCGGCCAGCGCCGAAACGCGCGTCGGCGAGCTGTCGCAGACGCTCGACGAGGAACGCCAGATCAGCCAGCGGGCGCTCAGCCAGGTGGAACTGCTCAACCGGCAGATCTCGGCCTTGCGCAAGCAGATCGCGGCGCTGGAAGACGCGCTCGACGCCTCGGAGTCGCGCGACAGGGAATCGAACGCCAAGATCGCCGATCTCGGCAAGCGGCTGAATGTCGCGCTGGCCCAGCGTGTCCAGGAACTGAACCGCTACCGCTCCGACTTCTTCGGGCGGCTGCGCGAGATCCTTTCCGACCGCGAGAATATCCGCATTGTCGGCGACCGCTTCGTGTTCCAGTCGGAGGTGCTTTTCTCGTCCGGCTCGGCGGATATCAACCCGGCCGGCGAGGACGAGATGAAAAAACTCGCCGCCGCGATCATCGAATTGCAGCTCGAGATTCCCGACGAGATCAACTGGGTGCTGCGGGTCGACGGCCATACCGACAGCGTGCCGATCACCGGCGGGCGATTTACCGACAACTGGGAATTGTCGAGCGCGCGCGCGATATCGGTGGTCAAATTCCTGATCGCCGAGGGCGTTCCGCCGCAGCGACTGGTCGCCGCCGGTTTCGGCGAATATCAGCCGCTCGATCCGGAGGACACGGACGAGGCGCGGGCGCGCAACCGCCGCATCGAGCTCAAGCTGACCGAGCGCTGAGGCACGGATTCGGCTTCGCCCGGTGACTCCCTATTCGGCCGCGCCGGCCATCGCGGAATCGTTGAACTGCAGCTTGGCGAGCCGCGAATAGATGCCGTTCTCGCGCCGCGCCAGCGAGGCGTGGGTCCCTTCCTCGACGATGCGGCCCTCCTGCATGACGAGAATGCGGTCGGCCTTGAGGATGGTGGCAAGGCGGTGCGCGATGACGATGGTCGTGCGGCCGCGCATCAGTTCCTCCAGCGCGACCTGAACCAGCTTCTCGCTTTCGGCGTCGAGGGCCGAGGTCGCCTCGTCGAGCAGCAGGATCGGCGCGTCGCGCAGGATGGCGCGGGCGATGGCGACGCGCTGGCGCTGGCCGCCGGACAGCGTGACGCCGCGCTCGCCGACCTCGGTGTCGTAGCCTTCGGGCAGCGCCTCGATGAATTCATGCGCCTGGGCGGCTTTCGCCGCGGCGATCACGTCTTCGCGCGATGCGCCGGGCCGCGCGAAGGCGATGTTGTCGGCCGCGGTTCCGGCGAAGATCGTCACGTCCTGCGGCACGATGGCGAAACGGCCGCGCGCGTCCGCCAGCGCCGCCGCGCGAAGATCGACGCCGTCGACGAGGATACGGCCCTCGCCCGGATCGTACTGGCGCAGCAGCAGCGCGAAGAGCGTGCTCTTGCCGGCGCCCGACGGACCGGCGACGGCGACCGTCTCGCCCGGGGCAATCGAGAAATCCAGACCCTTGACCGCGCGCTCGTTCGGGCGCGTCGGATAGGCGAAGGAGACGTTTTCGAAGGCGACGGCGCCCCGCGCCGGAACGGGCAGGGCCACGGGATCGGCGGGCGAAAGGACGGCCGGCACCTCGTCCAGGAGTTCGCTCAGGCGTTCGGCGGCGCCGGCGGCCTGCTGCAATTCGCCCCAGACTTCCGACAGGGCGGCAAGCGCGCCGGCGGCGAAGACCGCGTAGAGCAGGAACTGGCCGAGCGTACCGGGCGACAGCGTGCCGGCGAGCACATTCTGCGCGCCGATCCACAGGACGGCGACAACGCTGGAAAAGACCAGGAAGATCGCGAAGGCGGTGAGGGCGGCGCGCGCCTTGGCCGAGACGCGGGCGGCCTGGAACGCCGTCTCGACGGCGGCGGAGAAGCGGTTCGTCGCCAGCGCCTCGTTGGTGAAGGCCTGGAAGGAACGGACCGAGCCGATCGCCTCGCTGGCGAAAGCGGTGGCGTTGGCGAGCGTGTCCTGCGCCTTGCGGGACCGGGCGCGCACGCGGCGGCCGAAGGCGACGATCGGCAGAATGATCACCGGAATGGCGGCGATGACGATGGCGGACAGCGACGGCGAGGTGACGACCATCATGGCGAGCGCGCCGAAGCCGAGGATGATGTTGCGCAGGGCGACCGAGGCGGTGGCGCCGACGGCGGACTTGATCTGCGTCGTGTCGGCCGTGAGGCGCGAGACGATCTCGCCGGACATGGCGCTGTCGAAAAAGGACGAGGACAGGGTCATGACATGGGCGAAGACGTCGCGGCGGACATCGGAGACGACGCGCTCGCCGAGCGTGATGACGAAATAGTAGCGCGCCGCGCTTGCCGCGGCGAGCAGCGCCGAGATCAGGATCAGCATGGCGAAGTAGTCGTTGATCAGCTGGCCGTCGGAATTGGAGAAGCCGTGATCGATCATCCGGCGCACGGCGGTCGGCAGCGACAGCGTGGTCGCGGCGGCCATTACCAGCGAGATCGCGGCGCCGGCGACGAGGCCCTTGTAGCGCTTCAGATAGGGCCACATCCGCGCCAGCGGCCGCAAGGCCTGGCGTTTGCGTCCGCCGGTTGCGTTCTGCGCCGTTTCAGTCATGCGTTCCATCCCGTCGTTCGGTTCTGCCGTGGCCTGTTCGGATTTGGTTTCGCGCCGGTCTTGAGCTTCGGTCGAGGGTGATGTATAGGCTCCGCATCTTTTTTGGAAGCCGTGGCCAATTGGCGCACGGCTTTCGTGATTTCAGACACGCGGGACGATGGCGCTATCGCCGGACAATCTCCCGCCTCGCAAGGCAGGACAAGGACCATGAAGGCTGACATCCATCCCGACTATCACACGATCAAGGTCGTGATGACCGACGGCACCGAATACATGACGAAATCGACCTGGGGCTCCGAGGGCGACACGATGAACCTCGACATCGACTCCAAGTCGCATCCGGCATGGACCGGCGGCCAGCAGAACCTGCTCGACCGCGGCGGCCGCGTTTCGAAGTTCAAGAAGCGCTACGAAGGCCTCGGCGTCTGATCGCTCCCAAATTCCAGAAAAAAAGCCCGGATGTCTCATCCGGGCTTTTTTGTTGCCGTTGGTTTGTTTGCGTCAGCGCGCGGCGAAGGCCGTGCGCAGCAATTCGAGTTGCGAGCCGACCGGATTTTCCTTGAAGACCGGCAGTACCGGGGCGTCCTCGGGCAGGCCGAAGAGGTCCTGGTCGAGGCGGTAGACGTAGGACTGCAGGCGCAGCGAACGGTTGACCAGCAGCTTGAAGGCCTCGGGAAGTTCGTGCCAGCCGGACGCCGACAGCTTGGCCGACGAGGTGTCGAGGCGGATCTTCTTCTTTTCCGACATCATCTGGTCGCGGCTCATCTCGCCGGCGTTCAGGGCGCGCTGCAGCAGCAGCCAGGATGCGATCTGCATCAGGCGCGTCGTCAGGCGCATGGATTCGGCGGCATAGAGCGTGGCGGCGATGCGGCCCAGCCGCTTGGCTTCGCCGCGGCCCTCGCCGTCGAGATAGGCGGCGGTTTCCTCGACCAGGCCCATGCCGTCGGCATAGAGCTTCTTGAAAGCGGCGGAGGACGCTTTGCGTTCAATAAAACTGATGGTGTTAGACCGCTTGATCAACTCAGACATACTAAAAAACCCTGCCAACCCACACGCCGTTTCTCGCTGGTCGTGATGTATGCGCTGCGGCGCTCCAGCACATCCGCATTCTGCCGGTGTGCACAGTTCAGCGCAAGGACATGCTTAATGCAAGGTTAACGGCGGGAGGGGGTTGTGCCGCAATGGGGCAGGGTGTGCGCAGGTCAAAAAAAAGAGCCGCAAAAAGCAGCTCTCAGGAGTTAAAACAGGGAGGCGTCAAACAAAGCAACGGTGTCACTTCGAATGAGTCCGGAAAATCCGAACAAACACAGTAAACACCTGTAAAGCTTAACACGGGGTTAATGGAATACCAAATTCCTGCCGTTTTGCCCGATTTGGCACAGTCATCTCCTGAAAAATGCTTCCGCCGCGTTGCGGCTCGCCGATTTCGACGCGATTTCAGCT
>JBAQHA010000138.1:0-1848 GCA_049288075.1 Oricola sp. | reverse complement strand
CGGAATTGTGACAGTAAAGGAGGCGCCTTCGCCGACGCGAGAGGCGACAGACAGGCGGCCGGAGTGGCGCGTCAGGATGTGTTTTACGATCGCGAGACCGAGACCGGTGCCCTTTTTGGCGCGGCTCGATTCGACGTCGACGCGATAGAAGCGCTCGGTCAGGCGCGGAATATGCTCCTCGGCGATGCCCGGGCCATAGTCGCGCACGGTCACCCGGATCGAGTCGACGCCGGAGACCAGGGTGCGTTCGGCGGCGATGTCGATGCGGCCGCCGATGGCGCCGTAACGAATGGCGTTCTCCATCAGGTTGGTGAAAACCTGGATCAGTTCATCGCGGCTGCCCCAGACGCGGCAGTCCGGCCGGTCGATGGCGGCGATGTCCTCGTTGACCGTGACGCCGGCCTCTTTCGCGGTGGGCGCCAGCGCGACGCGAACATGGCGCAAGATCCCGGCGACCTCGACAGGCGCGAAATCGGTCCGTCCGAAAGCGGTCTCCAGCCGGCTCAGCGACAGAAGGTCGTCGATCAGGCGCGACATGCGGCCCGCCTGCTCCTGCATGATCGCCAGAAAGCGGTCGCGCGCGGGCGCGTCGTCGCGCGCCGGACCAGCCAGCGTCTCGATGAAGCCCGAAAGCGAGGCAAGCGGCGTGCGCAGTTCATGGCTCGCATTGGCGATGAAATCGGAGCGCATCCGGTCGATGCGGCGGGTTTCGCTCAGATCACGGAAATGCAGTAGGAACGGCGTGTCGCCGGCAGACTCCGCCGGCAGGCGCACGATCGCCGCCTCGAACCAGCGCTCGATCGGGTATCGCTCGAGCACCTCGACCGGCCGCGGCGCGCCGCCGGCGATCGCTTCGTTGATCATCGTCAGCAGTTCGGGGCTGCGAAAGCGCAGCAAGGCGGATGCGCCCGGCTCGATCGAATCGCCGAAAAAGCGGCGGCAGGCCTTGTTGACGGTGTGGATGGTGCCCCGCCGGTCGAGCGTCATCAGCGGATCGGGCAGGCTGTCCATGATCGCCTCGGAGCGGGCGAGGTCGCGACCGCCGGGCGCCTGCCCCTGAAGCGCAGTCTTGCGCTCGGCAGCGCTGCGGACCGGCGCGAAGGCGCTGACGGCGACCATTGCGGCCATCGCGCCGAGAGCGACCGGGGCAGGCAGCATCCCGGCCGCATAGAGGCCGGCGAATATCGCAATCGAGACGCCGAGCGGAAAGCGGTTGGAAAACAGCCGGCGCCGCAAGGCCTGCCGGGCGGTTTCGCGTGGCGGGCTCATCTCAGCCAAGGCCGCCCCGCCGGCACGAAAAACGCGCCGTCATTGCCGCACGCGGCGGCTGGACGGCCATGCCGCGACGCCATACGGTGCCGGGACCGTAAACAGCATCATCAGGAAGACGGCGATCTGACATGGCAACGGAATCACGCACGGTTGAACTCGTCGTCGGCGGCAAGAAGCGGATCTTCGATATCGACGATCCGAAGCTCCCGGACTGGGTGGACGACAATGACATAACCGCCGGCGGCTATCCCTACAAGGACAGGATGAAGGCCAAGGAATACGAAGAGACTCTGGAGAAGCTCCAGATCCAGCTCGTCAACATGCATATGCACATGCAGGAAACGGGAAAACGCGTGGTCGCCGTCTTCGAGGGGCGCGACGCCGCCGGCAAGGGCGGGTCGATCAGCGTGCTGCACGAGTTCCTCAATCCGCGCACGGCGCGCAATGTCGCGCTGTCGAAGCCGTCCGACGTGGAGCGCGGGCAATGGTATTTCCAGCGCTATGTCGAGCACTTCCCGACCACCGGGGAGCTCGTGAGCTTCGACCGGTCCTGGTACAACCGCGCCGGCGTCGAGC
>JBAQHA010000137.1:0-7138 GCA_049288075.1 Oricola sp. | reverse complement strand
CTCCATGCTCTCCCGCAGTGCGCCGGCAATGTCGTCCATTGCATGGACCGATTTCGCGAACGGCTCATAGGAGAAGGCACCGTCATATCCGGCGTTTAGCAAGTCGGCGATCTGCTCGAGATTGCCGAGTCGGTCATGCGTATCCACCAGGATCCGGTGGCCGTCCTGCATTTCGTCGGCGGCAAGCGACGGATCGACGACGCCGGAAATATGGACGATGCCGGTATGGTCCGGGAAATAGGCCCCGTCGCCGGCAAGATGATGGTGGAAGGTATCGTGTACGAGCCTGAAACGACCCGCCCCGCCGACAGCCTCGATTGCCTCCACTGCTTCCGATTTCCTGCGTAGCGACGATGTGGTGAAGCCGAGCGGCTCGACGAGGGCGATCATGTCGGCCTGTTCGAGCATCGGCAAGATTTCGCGCAGGGCGTTACGAAGACGACCCAACCGCTCGCCTTCGCTCGACGGCGTCCCGTCGTTGCGGGGGATGAGGCTGATCGACTCGCCGCCGCTCGCCTTCGCCTGGTCTATGAGCAACTGGATCTTCGCCGCCATCGCGTCGGACCAGTCGTTGAACCCGTAGGCTTCCGACAGGCCGAGAAGACGCAATCCCTTTGCGCGAGCGTAGTCGCCGATCGTTGCTGGCTCCTCGCCGTCGAAGAAGGCCCGGTCGGTCAGCTGCTTTTCGGCCAGGTCGTTGCGCAATTCGACGCCGACACAACCGAGCGACGCGGCGACATCCAGGAAGCTGCGACAATCGAGGCGGGGCGCGCTCATGTGGTTCAACGCGAAATTGAGTTCGCCGGTCATTGGGATAACCCCTCCATGGGTTTTTGTTCGCGGAGCGGCTCCGCAGGCGCGTAGATGCGCCGCGAGGAGAGACGCGGTCAAATCGATACTGCGAGAAAAGCCATCAAATTTGATAGAAAGCAGTGCCGTGACAGCCCGTCTCCATCAAATCGCATCATACGCTTTCGGGAACATGGATATCGAAGGGCAGGAACACCTGTCCCGGCGTGTCGGACGGGCCGCTCCGCACCGCGGCGATCATGTGCTCGATCAAAGAGGTGCACAGCTTCTCCAGCGGCGTGGCGATTGCCGCCACGACGAGATGATCCAGCAGCGCCGCGCGGGAGTCGGGCGTCAACTCGTTGACGACAACGGAGGGCAGGGGATTCGGCATGACTTCGCGCAGCGCCTTGATGGCGCCCTCCATGCCGCCCCCTGCAACGTACAGGCCGGCAATGTCGGGGTGCCGGTCGAACAGGCTGAGCGTCGCTTCATAGGTGACCTGCCGCGTGTCCAGGTTCACCAGCGTGTCGAGGATCTCGAACTGCGGAGCGTACTCACGGAAATAGGAGCGAAACCCGGTCTCGCGCAATTCGTGGCCGTGCCAGCGATGGCTGCCGACGAAGATCGCGACCTTGCCGGGTTTGATCGCCGTTCGCGAGATGAACCAGGCGGCGGTGCGCCCGACGCGCATGTTGTGCAGTCCGATATAGCTTTCACGAACGCCTTGCGCGAAATCGGACAGGAGGGAGAAGGTCGGGATGCCGTTCTTCTTCAGGTCGGCGACGGCTTCGGTGACAAGGTGGTGGTCGACGCTCACCAGCGCGACGGCGTCGCAGTCCTGCCTCATCCGCGCTAGGCCAGCGGCCACCTCTTCCGGCGTCTGCCTCTGCACGAACTCGATTCTGTATCGGCCCCTGATGTCGGCCGCATTGTCGACTGCGGCGGCCAGTTCGCGGGCGACCGCCTGGTAGAAGGGCTGGTGTTCCTTCTGAAGCAGGAAGCCGAATGTCATCTGCGGTTGGCTCGCAATGATGCGTTGCCTGATCAGCGAGGTGGCGTGGTAGCCGATCGCGTTGGCGGCCTCGTATACGCGCCGTGCCGTCTCCTCCCGCACGCGGTGCCGGCCGTTGAGCACGCGGTCGACTGTGGCGACGCTGACGCCGGCCTCGCGCGCGAGATCCGAAATGGTCGGACGTGATACCATCGCTTCCTCCTCATGATGCGAAACAATCAGGTATCAGGCGGCAGATTGCAAGAGAATGATAGAAAAACTTGCATGACAGTTGAGAGGCATCCTGATCGGGCTGTATGGAATGCGCATCATGCAGGAGGGTTGCATCATGACGCATGGCAAGCGCGATTACAGCCTCACGGGCCGCGACGCCCAGCTGGCGGTCGAAAGGGGTCTTGCGTCGGCGGAGTGGTATCACACCGACGTTCCGCGCAAGACGATGAAGGAACTGATGCAGCGCCGCGACGGCCCGGCGATCCGCGACACCGTTATCTGGCTCGGCTCGATGGTAATCCTCGCGGCTGTCGCGGTTCGGCTCTGGCCGAGCGCCTGGTCGATCCCGTTCTTCCTTGCCTATGGAGTCCTGTACGGTTCGGCGACCGATTCCCGCTGGCACGAATGCGGCCACGCCACCGCATTCAAGACACGCTGGATGAACGACGCGGTCTACCAGATCGCCTCGTTCATGATCATGCGCAATCCGGTTACCTGGCGGTGGAGCCATACCCGGCACCACACCGACACGATCATCGTCGGTCGCGATCCGGAGATCGTCTTCATGCGCCCGCCGGATCTGTTGCGCGTAGTCCTGAACTTCTTCGGCATTGTCGATGCGTTCAACGCGATGAAAACCATGGTCGTGAATGCGTTCGGCGCGATGAGCGCGGAAGAGAGGACCTTCGTGCCGGAATCCGAGCAGTCCAGGGCGATCTTCGTCGCCCGTATCTGGTTCGCGATCTACGCCGCCGTCATCGCGCTGGCGCTCTCGACGGGCTCGATCTTGCCGCTGATGCTGGTCGGCCTGCCGCGCCTTTATGGCGCCTGGCACCATGTCATGACCGGCCTGCTGCAGCACGGAGGTCTTGCCGAGAACGTCATCGACCACCGTCTCAACAGCCGCACCGTCTACATGAATCCGGTCAGCCGGTTCATCTACTGGAACATGAACTACCACGTGGAGCATCACATGTTCCCGATGGTGCCCTATCACGCGCTGCTGAGCCTGCATGCGCTGATCAGGGACGACCTGCCGGCGCCGAACACGTCGATCCTCGACGGCTATCGCGAAATGTGGCCCGCCGTGCTGCGCCAGCTCAAATACGAGGACTACTTCCTCAAGCGCGAATTGCCGCCGACGGCCAAGCCCTACAAGGCCGATCTGCACGATCTCGAACCGCCGCTTCTGGCGGCCGAATAAGCGAGCAGGTGGGGAGAAAACGACCATGACCCAGTGGATCGAGGCCTGCACGGCCGGCGATATCGAGGAAGAGGACCTGATCCGCTTCGACCACGACGGCAAGACCTACGCAATCTATCGCAGTGCGAATGACGAGTATTTTGCGACCGACGGCCTCTGCACGCACGAGAAGGTGCATCTCGGGGACGGGCTGGTGATGGACTACATCATCGAATGCCCGAAGCATAATGGCCGCTTCGACTATCGCACCGGCGAGGCCAAGGGCGCGCCGGTCTGCGTTGACCTCGCCACCTATCCGGTCAAGGTCGAGGACGGCTCGATCTTTATCGGGATTGGCTGAACGGGCATGAGCGGGATCGTCATAATAGGGGCTGGCGAATGCGGCGTGCGTGCCGCCTTCGCGTTGCGCGAGGCAGGTTTCGAGGGATCGGTCACGTTGATCGGCAACGAACCGCATTTGCCATACGAGCGCCCGCCGCTGTCCAAAGGGTATCCGGTGACCGTAAAGCCGATCGCCGCCGAAGAAGCCTTCCCGGACAAGCGCATCGAACTGAAGCGCGGCGCGACCGCCGCGGAGTTCGATCCGGCGGCGAAGACGGTGCTGCTCGATAACGACGAAACGCTTGCCTACGACAAGTTGCTGATCGCAACCGGCGCCAGGGCGCGGCGTTTTCCCGGCATGGAGATTGCGCGGACGCTGCGCACCATCGACGACGCCGACGCGATCCTCGGCGCGATCGGGGCGGACACGCATCTGGCGATCATCGGCGGTGGTTTCATCGGGTTGGAACTGGCGGCGACAGCGCGCATGAATGGGGCGAAGGTAACTGTCATCGAGGCTGCCGACCGCCTTATGGCGCGCGCCGTACCCGCCGAGGTCGCCGCCGTCGCCGAAGCGCGGCATCGCGTCGAGGGTGTCCGGATCATCCTGAATGCGCTGGTCGCCGGGGCGTCACCGAACGAGGTCCGGCTGACGGATGGCCGCGTGATCGCCTGCGATCTGGTCGTTGCGGGCGTCGGCGCGCTCCCCAACAAGTGCCTCGCGGAGTACGCGGGCGCGGAGATCTCGAACGGTATCGTCGTGGACGAAGCGTTCCGCACGTCGCTGCCGGACGTATTCGCGGCGGGCGACTGCTGTTCGTTCCCCTATCGCGGCCGCTCCATCCGGCTCGAGAGCTGGCGCTCGGCGCAGGATCAGGCCGCCCATGCGGCGCGCGCCATGCTGGGCGACGGGACCGCCTACGCCCGGGTGCCGTGGTTCTGGTCCGACCAGTACGATCTCGGCCTGCAGGTCGCGGGCATCTTCGAGCCGGGTGGGCCGACGCACCGTCGCGACCTGGGGGAGGGCGCCTTCGTCGTTTTCCAGATCGACGGTGCCGGGAAACTGGTCGCCGCCGCGGGCATCGGGCCGGGCAACGTCGTGGCGAAGGACATCCGCCTCGCGGAGATGATGATCGAGCGTGGCATCGCGCCCGATCCGGCGAAGCTTGCCGATCCGTCGGTCAACCTGAAAGCCCTGCTCAAGGGGTGATCCCTTGCACTGTAATACGCCGGGAGACCGGGAGGAGACACGATGAGCCCCAGCCGCAGGACCGTTGCCGACATGCTGGCCATGAAGGGCAGGCGGCAGCTCAAGATGCTGTTCGTCGACGATCAGGACGAGGCGCGAGCGGCGGCCGAAGCCGGCATCGACATGCTGTCGATCATCGATCCGGTCTGGACGCCGGAGATGCGCGAAACCGCCGGCAACTGCTTCGTTCAGGTGGGCCTGCTCTACGGCCAACTCTGCACGTTCGAGGACTACCTGCGCGCGGCCCACAGGGCGATGCAAGCGGGCGGCGACTGCGTTTACTGCGCCGCCTCGCTCGATACGATCGAGAGACTTGCCAAGGAAGGCATTCCGGTCGTCGGCCATGTCGGACTGATCCCGTCCAAGGCGACCTGGACCGGCGGTTTCAGGGCCGTCGGCAAGACAGCCGCCAGCGCCATGCTCGTCTGGAGGCAGGTCAAGGACCTCGAAAACGCCGGTGCCTTCGCCGCCGAACTGGAGGTCGTTCCTGATCGCGTTGCCGCGGAAATATCGAAACGCACGAGACTGTTGATGCTGTCGATGGGAGCGGGCGCAGGCGGGGACGCGCAGTATCTCTTCGCCGAGGACGTTCTTGGCTATGCGCGCGGCCACAAGCCACGCCACGCCAAGAGCTACCGTAACTTCCGCGCCGAATTCGACCGGCTGCAGCGCGAGCGCGTCGCGGCGTTCCGCGAGTTCGTCCGCGATGTTGATGACGGCGTTTATCCTGCCGCCGAACACATGGTCCATGTCGCCGACGAGGAACTCGCCGAGTTCATGCGCCGCATCGGCGCGTGATCAATTCCGCGTCAGCGCCTGGTTTCACCCCGTAGCGCATTTCGCCCGACTAGCTTAACAAGTGAACGACCGCGCGACCGGAGACCGTGCGTTCGGGGTGGAGAACATGGGCATTCGCTTCTTTTCAGACCGGCATCGCCCGGCCCACATGGGACCCTATCCGCTGGAGCGGCTGGAGCGGGTTGCGGCCTTGCCGGATCTCGCCGCGGTTCCCGCCATGGCGCGGCTCACCTTCGAGCGGCCGGACAAGCCGGAAAGTCTCGTCAACGCGATGGCCGATTACCAGGCGATGCTGGACGCGATCCGCGACGGGCTGGTCAACAGGGCGCAAGCCGAGTGCCCGAACGATCCACTCGAGCGGGCGAACCATATCAAGGGCTTCGGCTATTTCTCCGATGCCAGCATGATCGGTGTCTGCGAACTGCCGAAGGCGGCATTGCTGGCTCGGCCCTTTCGCAATCCGGCCATCGACCGGCTGGCGCATGACCTGAAGACCCGCCAGACCAAGACGCTTGCCTCGGGGATCGACATGATCATGGCCGACCTGAAGGAATCGATGGAAGCGCCGCCCTCGACCATCGACGGTCATACCCACGCGATCGTGTTCCTCTACGAATACCCCCGCGATCCCGGGCCGGACGAGCCGGGGGCGGAATGGATCATGGACGCTCAGGCCGAGCGCGCCTGCCTGCGGGCTTCCGAGACAGCCGTCGTCATCGCCAATTACATCCGCCTGCTCGGCTTCGACGCCAGGGCGCATACCGGCGCCTCTTCGGACGTGGATATCAATCGGCTGACGGTCGCCGCCGGTCTGGCGAGCGCGGAGGAGGGCCGACTGGTCAATCCCTATGTCGGCGACCGATTCGGCGTCGCCGTCGTGACCACGTCCTTCGCGATGCGGCCAGACAAGCCGCTTGCTCCGCTTTCCCGTCAGCCGTTCTGGCGCACCAAGGGACCGGCCTGGTGGGCCGGCGCGGGCTTCGCCAAGAACGCCTTCAATCGCGAGCCCTACGCCAATCGCCGTTTCGTCGACGGCGCGCATCCGTTCGAAAAGCTCAAGCGGGTCGAAGAACCGACGACCTTTATCGATGAGGCGCGCGTGGCGCGGGTGCCGAAGCGCACCGATATGTTCGCCCGCGCCCAGTTCGGGGACATGGGCAAGGCCTGCCAGGATGGCGCCAAGGGCGGTCACTACGCCCGCAAGGCCGCGCCGTCTTCCGGCCAGCGCCGGGTGCTCGGCGCCTTCGTGCTGTTGCAGGACGGCGAGCACGCCGCGGAAATCCCGGCATCCGCCCGCGATGCCCGGCGCAACGCCGAAAACGTCAAGGCCGCCAGCTATTTCCTCGGCATCGATGCGGTCGGCCTTTCGCGCTGCCCGGACTGGACATGGTACTCGCACGACGCCACCGGCGCGGAAATCGATCCGCCGCACGACCAGGCGGTCTCGATGATTGTCGATCAGGGCTACGAGACGATGGAGGGCGCGTCGGGCGACGACTGGATCTCGGTCGCCCAGTCGATGCGCGCCTATTTGCGCTTCTCGCTGCTC
>JBAQHA010000136.1:0-2639 GCA_049288075.1 Oricola sp. | reverse complement strand
GAGGACGTCATCACCCGCTTCGAGCAGCTGATCGACAGGTTCGGCGGCGCGGACGACGCGGAAGCGATCCGCTTTCCGCCCGGCATGAACCGCGCCCATTTCGAGACCAGCGGCTACATGAAGAGCTTTCCGCAACTCGCCGGCACCGTTCACAGCTTCTGCGGCTGCGAACTGGACCACGTCAACCTGCTGAAATGCATGGACGAGGGCGGCGACTGGACCGAGGGCCAGAAGGCGACCGACATCGTGCTGACGCCGGCGGCCTGCTACCCGCTCTACCCGACGATCGCCAAGCGCGGCAATCTGCCTGAAATAGGCGGTCTCTACGACCTGCAGTCCTATTGCTTCCGGCACGAGCCGTCGAACGACCCGGCGCGCCAGCAGCTGTTCCGGATGCGCGAATATGTCCGCATGGGCACGCAGGCCGAGGTCACCGAGTTCCGCCAGACCTGGATGGATCGCGGCGTGAAGATGATGGAAGAGGTCGGCCTGACGGTCGAGATCGACGTCGCCAACGACCCGTTCTTCGGCCGCGCCGGCAAGATGCTCGCCAACAACCAGCGCGACCAGAACCTGAAATTCGAGCTGCTGATTCCGGTCACCTCGACGGCGAAACCGACGGCCTGCATGAGCTTCAACTACCACCAGGACGCGTTTGGCGCGAAATGGGGCCTCAACCTCGCCAATGGCGACGTGGCGCACACAGCATGCGTCGGCTTCGGGCTGGAGCGCATCGCGCTGGCGCTGTTCGCCCATCACGGTCTCGACACCGCCCAATGGCCCGACCGCGTGCGCAAGGCGCTGTGGGGCTGAGCATGGCCAAACACGCCGAGACGCCAGCGGTCTTCCCGGGCCTCGACCCGGTTTCCTATGCGCGCCACCCGCTGCATGCGATGACGCGCGACTGGCCGGAGACCAACTGCTACCTCGACATCTGGATCGAGGTTCTGGCGAGTCTCGGCCTGCCGCCGGAAGCCTGCCTCGCCTATGCGGTGACCCAGGATTTCGAGGGCGACCAGTTCACCTTCTTCAAGGTGCCGCTGGAGGATCTGGAAAGCCTGTACGGCATCCGCGTCACGGAACTGGCGATCTACGACCGCGTCGAGAACCACGTCGCGGAGCAGATCCGGCGCGGAAGGCTGACGCTGGTCGAGATGGACTCGTTCTACCTGCCGGACACGCAGGGCACCTCCTACAAGACCACTCACGGCAAGACGACGGTCGCCATCAACCGGCTCGACCCCGAAAACCGGACGATGGACTATTTCCACAATCTGGGCCTGCATCGCCTCTCGGGCGAGGACTTCGACGGCATCTTCCAGATGAACGCGGCCGAAGGAGCGCTGCCGTTCCTTCCCTATACCGAATTCGTGAAGTTTCCCGGTAAACGGCCCTCGAAGGAGCAGATCGCGGCGGGCGCGGAAAACCTGCTCCGCCACCACCTCGCGCGCCGGCCGGAACAGAATCCGGTGCGAGCATTCGCGGACGCGTTTCCGGGCCAGGTCGAGGCTATCGCCGAACGGCCATTCGGCTTCTTCCATCTTTACGCGTTCAACACGCTGCGCCAGCTGGGCGCGAATTTCGAATTGTTCTCCGCGCATCTGGAATGGATGGCCGCCAACGGTTTTCCCGATCTGGAAGCGCGTGTCGCGGACGCCAGGGCAATCTCGACAACCGCTAAGACCGTGCAGTTCCAGCTGGCGCGCGCCGTGATGCGCAAGAACTATGACAAGCTCGCCCCCGCGCTGGCCCCGGCCATCGAGGCCTGGGACGCGCTGATGACGGGGCTGGACAAGAGCTTCGGCAAGACCGCGTCGAGGGCAGCCTGAGCGCGTTTACCGGGGGACGGCCATGACACGGCGCATCGCAACCTCCGACGACCACGTCCTGCGCCTTGATTCCGGCTGGCACATGGCGGTGACCGCGGCGGACGCGGTTGCCGATCTCTCCGGGCTTTCGCGCATTACCGACTGGATCGCCGCTCCCGTTCCGGGGACGGTCGCCGGCGCGCTCGCGGATGCGGGCCGGTTCAGCGCGGAATCCCCCTACCCCCTGCACGACAAGGATGCCTGGTACGTCACCAAGGTCGACGTCGCCGAGCCGGGCGAGCGCCAGCTCGTCCTCGAAGGGCTGGCGACCATCGCGGAAGTGTACTGGAACGGCGGCAAGGTGCTCGACTGCGACAGCATGTACCAGCGCCACGAGGTTCCCGTGGCGGCGAAGGCGGAGAACACGCTCGCGATCTGTTTCCGGGCGCTCGCGCCGCATCTGGAGGGGAAAGGGCCACGCGCCCGCTGGAAGACGAAACTGGCGATCTCGCCGGGACTTCGGCTGAAGCGCACGACGCTGCTCGGCCACATGCCGGGCTGGTGCCCGGAGGTTCACGCGGTAGGGCCGTGGCGGCCGGTTTCGCTGGTCAGGCCGGACGGGTTCGGCCTTGTCGTGGAGCGCCTCAAGGCGACGCTCGATGAAGATGGCAACGGATTTCTTACGGTCTTGTTCCGGGTCGAGACGCAGAAGGGCACTCCGGTACTGAGCTGCGCGGGCGTCGTGGCAAAAGCGGAGCGGCGGGCCGATGGCGGCTGGGCGGCGGAACTGCGAATTGCAGGCGTCGCGCCCTGGTGGCCGCACACCCATGG
>JBAQHA010000135.1:0-11980 GCA_049288075.1 Oricola sp. | reverse complement strand
GCCAAAGGCATGACGCTGCCCTTCGTCTCCTATGGCGGATCGTCGATGATCGCGGTGGCGCTGACGGCGGGCATGCTGCTGGCTCTGACGCGACGCAGGCCGGAAAGCCGTGCGGGACGCGTGCATTTCCACTCCGCCTCGCGGTTCCAGCCCGCTTCGTAAGCTCATGGCCGAAATGAAGGGCACCATCGTCATCTCCGCCGGCGGCACCGGCGGGCACCTGTTTCCGGCGGAAGCGTTGGCGCATGAATTGAAGATGCGCGGTTGGTCGGTGCCGCTCGTCACCGATGCGCGCGCGACCCGCTACGCCGACCGGTTCCCGGAAGAAAAGCTCTATGTCGTCCAGTCGGCGACGCCATCGGGCAAGAACCCGTTCAAGCTGATCGGCGCATTATGGACGCTGTTCAAGGGATTGCGGCAGTCGAGCGCGCTGCTGCGGATGTTGAAGCCGAAGGCCGTCGTCGGCTTCGGCGGTTATCCCACTGTGCCGCCGCTGTTCACGGCCGCAGGCGTGTTCCCGACCGTCATTCACGAGCAGAACGCCGTGATGGGGCGTGCCAACAAGATGCTGGCAGGCCGCGCGACGGCGATCGCCGGGGGATTCCTGAAGCCCGAGGGGCCGCATGCGGCAAAAATCGTCGAGACGGGCAATCCGGTGCGCCCGGCGGTAATCGAGGCGGCGAAGACGCCGTACGAAAAGCCGATCCCGGACGGTTTCCTGCGGCTTGCCGTCTTCGGCGGCAGCCAGGGCGCGCGCTTCTTCTCCGACAGCGTGCCGGAGGCGGTCGCTTTGCTCCCGCAGGACATGCGCATTCGGCTGAGGATCACGCAGCAGGCGCGGCCCGAGGACGAGGAGCGCGTGAAGGCGCGATACGCCGAACTGGGTGTCGCCGCGGAAGTGTCGCCGTTCTTCACGGATCTGCCGGAACGGATCGCGCAAGCCCACCTGGTGATCTCGCGCTCGGGCGCCTCGACGGTTTCGGAGGTCGCGGCGATCGGCCGGCCGGCGATCTTCGTTCCCTATCCCTATGCGCTCGACCACGACCAGGCGGCCAACGCAGCGGCGCTGGAAGAGGCGGGCGGCGCGCTGGTGCGGCGCGAGGAGACTCTCGACGCGGCCGCCGTCGCGGCACTGATCGAGGATCTGCTCGGTGATCCCGAGCGGTTGCAAACCATGGCCGATGCGGCCCGCGGTGCAGGCAAGCCGGACGCCACCGCCTTGCTTGCCGATCTCGTAGAGGCTATTGCCTCGGGCAAAAGCGTTGCCGCCTTCAAGGCGGGCTGAAACAGCCAGACAGGACAGATTTTCATGAAGATGCCGCAGAATATCGGCCTTGTGCATTTCGTCGGAATCGGCGGCATCGGCATGAGCGGCATCGCGGAGGTGCTGCACAATCTCGGCCACAAGGTGCAGGGTTCGGATCAGGCCGACAGCGCCAATGTGCAGAGGTTGCGCGACAAGGGCATCAAGGTTTTCGTCGGCCATACAGCGGAGAATCTCGGCGATGCGGAAGTCGTCGTCGTGTCGACGGCGATCAAGCGCGACAATCCGGAACTGGTCGCCGCGCGCGAGAAACTGCTGCCGATCGTGCGCCGCGCCGAGATGCTTGCCGAGATCATGCGGTTTCGCAACGCAGTCGCCATCGGCGGCACGCATGGCAAGACGACGACGACCTCGATGATCGCGACGCTGCTCGACGCGGGCGGGCTGGATCCGACGGTCATCAATGGCGGCATCATCAACGCCTACGGGACCAATGCCCGCATGGGCGCCGGCGAGTGGATGGTGGTCGAGGCCGACGAGAGCGACGGCACCTTCCTGAAACTGCCGGCCGACGTGGCGGTTGTCACCAATATCGATCCGGAGCACCTCGATCACTACGGCTCCTTCGACAAGGTGCGCGAGGCCTTCCGGCAGTTCGTCGAGAACGTTCCGTTCTACGGATTCGGGGTGATGTGCATCGACCATCCGGAAGTCCAGGCGCTGGTGTCGCGCATCTCCGACCGGCGTGTCGTCACCTATGGCGAGAACCCGCAAGCCGACGTCCGTTTCTCGAACCACCGCATGGAGGGGGCGACGTCGGTGTTCGACGTGACGATCCGTGACCGCAAGACCGGGGCGGTGACCGAGATCCGCGAACTCAAACTGCCGATGCCCGGCCGCCATAACGTCGCCAACGCAACAGCGGCGATCGCGGTGGCACATGAGTTGGGAATGGACGCCGAAGGCATCAAGCGGGGGCTGGGCGCGTTCGGCGGCGTCAAGCGGCGCTTCACGCCGACGGGAAGCTGGAACGGCGTGCGCATCTATGACGACTACGGACATCACCCGGTCGAGATCAGGGCCGTGTTGCACGCCGCGCGCGACGCCGTCGGCGAGGGGCGCGTGATCGCAGTCATGCAGCCGCATCGCTACTCGCGTCTGCACGACCTGTTCGACGATTTCGCCTCCTGCTTCAACGAGGCGGAGACAGTCCTGGTCGCGCCGGTCTATCCGGCGGGCGAACAGCCGATCGAGGGCGTCGGCGCAGCCGAACTGGTATCGCGCATGAGGGCCGGCGGACACCGCGACGCGCGGCTGATCGCGGGACCGGAAGAGATCGCGCCGATCATCTGCGAGGTGGCCAAGCCGGGCGACTTCGTCGTCTTCCTCGGCGCGGGCAGCATCACGCAATGGGCCTATGCGCTGCCGAAGGAACTGGGGGGAGAACCGGCCTGATGGGCGTCGTCGACAGAACCGCGCTGCTGGAGCGGCTTTCCGCGAGCCTCGACGGCATTCGCGGACGAGTGACGCCGAACGCGCCGATGGACCAGATCACCTGGTTTCGCACCGGCGGCCCGGCCGAACTGCTGTTCCAGCCAGTCGACGAGGACGATCTGGCGGCTTTCCTCAAGGTCTTGCCGGCCGACGTCCCGGTTACCATCGTCGGCGTGGGCTCCAACCTTCTGGTGCGCGATGGCGGCATCCCGGGCGTTGTGATCCGGTTGTCGGCGAAGGGCTTCGGCGAGGCGGAAGCGGTATCGCCGACGCGCATCCGCGCCGGCGCGGCGCTGCCCGACAAGCGGCTTGCGGCCGCGGCGCTGGAAGCCGGCGTCGGCGGGTTCCATTTCTACCATGGCATTCCTGGCTCGGTCGGCGGAGCGCTGCGCATGAATGGCGGCGCGAACGGCGTCGAGACATGCGAGCGCGTCGTCGAGGTCTATGCCGTCGATCGCCAGGGCAACAAGCTGACGCTGACCAACGATCAGATGGGCTACGCCTACCGGCATTCGTCGGCGGCAAAAGATCTGATCTTCACCGGCGCACTTTTCGAGGGCTATCCCGAAGACCGGGAAACGATCAGCGCCGACATGGACGCGGTCCAGCATCATCGCGAGACGGTGCAGCCGATCAAGGAAAAGACAGGCGGCTCGACCTTCAAGAACCCGGAAGGCACGTCGGCCTGGAAGGAAATCGACAAGGCCGGCTGCCGGGGGCTGAAGATCGGCGGCGCGCAGATGAGCCCGATGCACTGCAATTTCATGATCAATACGGGCACCGCGAACAGCCACGATCTCGAGACGCTCGGCGAGACGGTGCGACAACGCGTGGTCGAGAATTCCGGGATCCGGCTGGAATGGGAAATCAAGCGCATCGGCCTGTTCAAGCCCGGACACGAAGTCCAGGAATTCATGGGCATGATGCTGTAGCGCCATCGCCGGGGAAGGCGCGCGCGGGAGGACGTTTTGACCGACATGTTGGAGTTTGGCCGCAAGGTGCTGGCCAGCCAGCCGTTCAGCGTGCTGCTGGGAACGGAGGTGACGCGGTTTGAGGACGGTATCGCCGAACTGCGGCTGACGCTCGGCAAAGTCCATCTGAACCAGCTCGGCTTCGCGCATGGCGGCGTGGTGGCCTATCTCGCGGACAACGCCCTTACTTATGCGGGCGGCTCGAAGCTTGGCGACGCGGTGACGCTGGAAATGAAGATCAATTATGTGCGGCCGGCGACGGGAGACATGCTGATCGCTCGCGCGACGGTGCTGTCATCCGGCAAGTCGCAGGCGGTGTGCCGGTGCGATGTGTTCGCGGTGAGAGATGGCGAGGAAAAGCTTTGCGCCGCCGCGCAAGGCACGATCACCGCGCCCGCCCGCCCGTAAGCCGCACCGGGCAGGTTTCGCGGCCCCAAACGCAAGAAGGCGGTGACCTCGGTCGCCGCCTCCCTGCATCAAATCAGGATTTCCGATCTCTCCCGCCCGCCCGCAGGCTTGCGACATCCACCGGCATCCAGACCGATGTTGACCCTCCGGCTCTCGAGGAACCTTGCGGGCACGCTGCTCCGGAGCCCGAAGGCTCGTTCGCCGCGCCGGCGTTACGGTACAACCCGCCGTTCGCCACTTACCGGTGCATCGAACCCGCGATGAAACGTCTCCGATGCGCCAGCATTCCGTCCACAGCGTTCCCTTGCGGGATACCTGGGCTTCACGCTGGGCTGCGGCTGATCCGGTCCGGTTTTCGCTGCTGGGCAGCTAATCGCTTTTCCGGGCTGCAGTGGTTTCAGCTTCCGCTTGGGGAGGTGAATTGTCCAGTCGAGGATCGCGGTTATCCCCGGTGTCCCCGAAGTTCACAGAGAGAAAAGCATTTTCCTTCGCTTCGCGCCGCTATCCTGATAGCCGGTGCCGTTTTTCTGCGTCGACTTTTCCGCGGTTCGGGCGCGAAATCCCTTCAGGCGCGGGGGTATTCCATGGAAAGGTCGAGACCGTTCACCAGTTCCAACCGGAAGGTCGATCCGACGCGCCGGCGCGCGACGCAATTCCTGAAACCGGACGGGTCCCCCGCCGATCCCGATCGCGTCGAGATCGGGCCGACGGACCTCGCTTTCAGGGAGTGGGCGGCTCTCGGCATCATGGCGCCGAATCTCGACCGCATGCGCCAGACCCGGCTCGAACGCGCGGTCGCCGAAATCCGCAAGCGCGATCTCGGCGGCATCCTTCTGTTCGATCCGCTCAACATCCGCTACGTGTCGGATTCCTCCAACATGCATTTGTGGATCGCGCACAATCCGTCGCGCGCGGTCTTCGTCAGCGCCGACGGCTACGTGGTGCTGTGGGATTATGAGCGCTGCGAGCACCTGTCGGCGCACCTGCCGCTGATCCGCGAGATCCGCTCGGGCGCGGGCATGTTCTATTTCGTCGCTGGCGACAAGGAGGACGACATCGCCGCTGCCTTCGCCGCGCAGATCGACGACCTGATGCGGGTGCATGCCGGGCAGAACCGGCGCATCGCCGTCGACAAGATGGAACTGCACGGCGCCTTTGCGCTGCAGAAGCTCGGTCTTGAGATCGTCTCCGGCCAGGAGGTGATGGAGCACGCGCGGCTGGTGAAGAGCGAGGACGAGATCAACGCGATGCGCTGCGCGATCGCCACCTGCGAGATCGCCATGGCGGCGATGGAGAAGGAATGTCGGCCGGGCATCGCCGAGACGGAATTGTGGGCGATCCTGCACAAGGAGAACATCGCGCGCGGTGGCGAGTGGATCGAGACGCGCATCCTGTCATCGGGGCAGCGGACCAATCCGTGGTTCCAGGAGGCGGGGCCGCGACGGCTGGAAGCAGGCGACCTTCTCGCCTTCGACACGGACCTGATAGGCCCCTACGGGATGTGCTGCGACATCTCGCGGACATGGTTCGTCGGCGACGGTGAGCCGACGGAGGACCAGAAGCGCATCTATCGCGACGCGCATGACCACATCATGTCGAACATGCAACTGCTGAAACCCGGCATCACCTTCTCGGAACTGACGCATCTCGGCAAGCCGCTGCCGCAGCAATATGTCGAGCAGCGCTACGGCGTGATGATGCACGGCGTCGGGCTCTGCGACGAGTTCCCGTCGATCTACTATCCGCAGGACTTCATCCCGAGCGCGTTCGACTACGAACTGGCGCCGGGCATGGTGCTGTGCGTGGAGGCCTATTGCGGCGAGGTCGGCGGGCGTGACGGCGTGAAGCTTGAGGAGCAAGTGCTGATCACCGAGACCGGCTTCGAGACTCTGTCGTCCTATCCCTTCGACGCGAAGCTGCTGGGCTGAAGAACGAAGCGCGCGGAGCCCGACGGCGAGACAGAAATCAGGAGCCGCTGACGACGCGGTTGCGGCCGGCCTTCTTGGCTTCGTAAAGGCGCGCGTCGGCCCGTTCGAGCAGCGACAGGGAATCATCGCCGGAGCGGAATTGCGCGACTCCGTAGGATGCGGTCAGCTTGCCGACCGGCGCCTTGCCCTGCATGAGCACGAGCCGGGTCTGCTCGACCTGCTCCATGATGCGCCTGATGACGTGCCGGGCTTCGTCGGTCCTGGTGTCGGGGAGGACGAGGACGAATTCCTCGCCGCCGTAGCGTGCCGCGAGATCGCGTCCCTTTACGTTCGCCGACAGGACGCCCGCGAAGAAACGCAGCACGTCGTCGCCGACCGGATGGCCGAAGGTGTCGTTGATGACCTTGAAATGGTCGAGGTCGATCAGCACGAGGCAGAGCGGCACGCCGGTCCGTTGCGCATCCGTGATTTCCCGCGCCAGCCGCAATTCGAAGAGGCGGCGGTTGGCGAGATTCGTCATCGGATCGCGCATTTCCTTGTCGCGCGATTTTTCCAGGCTGACGCGCAGCTTGCGAACCTGGGCGCGAGATTCCGCAAGCGCCTCGCCGAGCTTGGACGTCCTGGCGGTCATCTTGGCGTTTTCGGACAGCAGCGTGGCGATGGCGGCGCGCACCTGGGCCGGCGTGGCTTGCGCCGATAGCGATGCGGCCGTCTGTTTCAACGAGCCGGAGTAGCTGTCGCTCGACGTGATATGCGACTGCACGAGTTTCGCGATCTCGTCGATCTCGTGATCGAGATGGAGGCCAAGCGCGTCATGATGCTTGCGTTCCCGCTCCGACATGGCGAGATATTCGAGGTGGATCTGGTCAAGCTCGTAGGTTCCGAGCCCGCCACTCTTGCCGATGATCGTGTTGATCTTTTCAGTGACTTCCGCCGGTGCGCCGGACGCGTAGGCGTACCAGACTTCATAGGTCTTCGGGACCGGCGGCGTGCGGTAGGCGCTGGCGAGCATCAGCGCCTTCGCGGCCAGCGCTTCCGCAGTCCGGAAATCCGGTTCGCCTTGCCGCTGAGGCGAGGCCTCGGGCTTGCGGTCGGATTTCGCCTTGGCGAACTTGAACATGGTGCCGGCCTGCCGTGCTGGTGTCGATCCGCCCCTGCGATCAGGCCGCGGCCGACTTGCGGTCTTCTGACATGACCGCCTCGACCGAGTTCACCGCCCAGGTGCTGATCTTATCCTGAAGCTCCGCATTTTTCTGGCGAAGCTGTTCGATTTCGCTGCCGATCTTGTCGTCCTCGGCCTTGCGGATCTCGTCGAGATGGGCCTTCAGCGTCGCGTTCTCGGCCTTCAGCGCCTCGTATTCGGTACCGATATGGCCGTTGATGCGAAGTTCGATCGAGGAAATACGCTGTTCGAGGCGGGTGGACGACTCTTCGAGAGCGGCTTCAGCGGAGGCGAACCTGGCGGCGTGGATATTCGCGTTGGCGAAGGCGTGCATCGCGACGGAAAGGATCACAAGCACGAGCATCGGAACGACCGCAACCGAGAGCGTGTGCGAGAGGTCGACGAAACCGAGGTCGGCCATGCCCGCGACCATCACCATAAACGCAATCACGCCAAGCCCGAAGCCGGCCACCTGCACGATCGTCATCGTTCCGCCGGCATTGGATTTATCGGCTGCCTTGTCCGTCGGCTTTTTCGCCATGTCTGAATTTCCCCAATGGTCCTGTGCACATTTAACGGGTCGACGCCGTCGCCTTGCCCGAGCCCGGGCGAAGCGGAAGCCAGATATCGTTCGTGCGAAAACTCCCCGGTTTCATGCCGGGCCATCGGCAGCGTCATGCTGCTTGAGCGTGGTGTTGCTGTGGGGATGTCTACAGGAGGGGTTTTAAGAAACCTCGAAACCATATGGTTAATCGCCCAGAGTCCGGTCCAGCATTGTATGCCTGGAAGAACAATTTGCGTGGAACCGCTGTTCGAAATCGGGCATAGCCCGGCGATGAGCAGCAGCATCGATGCAAATCACCGTGGCGAAGCGACTTTGCCCGGGAACGGCGACGCTCCGGCTCCGTTGAGCTGGGGCGGGCACCTGCGTGCCACGTTTGCGCTCGGCGTGCCGCTGGTCGGATCGCAACTCGGCTTGATGCTGATCAACACGACAGACACCGTGATGCTCGGCTGGTATTCCGTCGAGGCGCTCGCAGCGATGGTGCTGGCCGCGCCGATGTTCTTCACGGTCATGATCTTCGGCGCGGGTTTCAGCCACGCAGTGGTGCCGATCGCGGCGCAGGCGGAGGGCAGGGGCGATACGCGCGGCGTCCGTCGCGCCGTGCGCATGGGGCTGTGGGTGGCGATAGCCTATTCGGCGCTCATGATGCTGCCGCTCTGGCACACGCGGACTATTCTGCTGGCGCTTGGCCAGGATCCCGAGGTCGCGGCGCTCGCGGGCGACTATATGCGCATCGCGCAATGGGGGATGTTTCCGGTTCTTGCCGCACAGGGCTTGCGCGCTTTCCTGTCGTCGGTCGAGCGACCGCGCATCATCTTCTGGTCGACGGTCGCAGGCGCGCTCCTGAACGGATTTCTCAACTGGATCCTGATCTTCGGTAACTGGGGCGCACCGGAAATGGGCGTCAAGGGCGCGGCGATCGCGTCGCTCGGCACGACGGCGCTGACATTCCTCGTCCTGTCGGTGTACGTGACGATCGAGCGCAAGGCCGCCGAATACATGATCTTCGTCCGGTTCTGGCGGCCGGACTGGCCCGATCTGCGTGAGGTGCTGCGCATCGGGCTGCCAATCTCGATCACGATCCTGGCGGAAGTTGCGCTATTCGTGTTTTCGTCGATCCTGATGGGCTGGCTCGGCGTCGTCGCGCTCGCCGCGCACGGCATCGCCATGCAGATCGTTTCCATCGCCTTCATGGTTCCGATGGGCATGTCGCAGGCCGCGACAGTGCGGATCGGTCGCGCTCGCGGCGGCGGGGATGCGACGGCATTGAACCGCGCCGCGGCGACCGTCATGGTCGCCTGCCTGGCATTCGCCTTGTTAAGCGGGCTGTTGTTCTGGACGATACCGGCGCCGCTGATTTCGCTATTCCTCGACAACGGCAAGCCGGAGGCGCCGGATGTCGTGCGCTATGCCACGCCGCTGTTGATGATCGCCGCGATCTTTCAATTGTTCGACACAGCGCAGGCGGTCGGGGCCGGACTGTTGCGCGGGCTCAGGGATACGCGCGTGCCGATGGTGATTGCCATCTTCAGCTACTGGGCTGTCGGCTTCCCGCTCGCCTATGGGCTCGGGTTCGTGGCCGACCTGAAAGGCCCCGGCGTGTGGAGCGGGCTGGCGGTGGGGCTGGCCTTCGCCGCCGTGTTGCTGAACGCGCGTTTCATGATCCTGCGGCCGCGCGGCTGACAGAAGAAGTCCACGCGAAGTCTCGGCCCGCATCCGTTTTTCGTTCTGCACCCTTGCCAGCGAATCAAAGCTCTGATTCTTTGCTGTGAAGTTCCATGACCGGCTGATTCGGGCGCTGTGAGCGTCCACTGTGTTTGCGTATCCCGGATGCGCAAAAGCGCTGGACTGTAAACAGGCGCGGGGGCGTCAAAAAAGGGGAAGACATGAACGGAAACGAGCGCAAGCACGTTGCGGTCCTGATGGGCGGAATCTCCTCCGAACGTCCTGTCAGCCTGATGTCCGGCAAGGCTTGCGCCGACGAACTGGAGCGGTGCGGCTATCGCGTCACCCGGATCGATGTCGACCATGACGTGGCGCTGCAACTCGCCGACGTCAGGCCGGATGTCGCCTTCAACGCACTGCACGGACCCTTCGGCGAGGACGGAAAGATCCAGGGCATCCTGGAATACATGCGGATTCCCTACACCCATTCCGGTGTGCTGTCGGCCGCCGTGACCATGGACAAGGAGATGGCGAAACGCGTCGCCCGGACGCATGGGATTCCGGTCGCCGAATCGAAGGTGATGAACCGGCACGCCTTCACGTCGACACATCCGATGAAGCCGCCCTATGTCGTCAAACCGGTAGCGGAAGGGTCCTCGTTCGGCGTCGTGATCGTCAAGGAGGAACAGCCGCATCCGCCTCAAATCATCACCTCGCCGGACTGGAAATACGGCGACCGGGTGATGGTCGAGCGCTACGTTCACGGACGCGAGCTGACCTGCGCCGTGATGGGCAATGTGGCGCTCGGCGTTACCGAAATCATTCCGCAGGGGCACCAGTTCTACGACTATGATTCTAAATATGTCGCAGGCGGATCAAATCACGTGTGCCCCGCGGAAATTTCACCAAATATTTACCAAACAATAACCAAGCTGGCGCTCAAAGCGCACGAGGCTTTTGGGTGCCGGGGCGTGACCCGCTCCGACTTCCGGTACGACGATCGTTTCTCCGAAAACGGCGAGGTGATCTGGCTGGAAATCAACACCCAGCCCGGGATGACAGCGACCTCGCTGGTTCCGGAACTGGCCGCACATGCCGGACACTCTTTCGGTGAGCTTTTGAGTTGGATGGTGGAGGACGCATCTTGTTTGCGTTGAGTGGGAAATCGCTGGCCAGGACCCGCTTCGCGCCCGACGGACGCGATGGCGAGGGCGGTCGCGTGCTGCCGCGTTTCCTGCGCCGGCCGGCCCGCTTCTTCGCCAAGGTCTTCGAGGGCGAGATCGTCATCCCCCGCTACACCGAGACGGCGAGCCTGCTCGGACTTTTCGCCGCCACGGCGCTCTATGGCTCGATCGTCGGCGGACAGTTCGGCGGCGCCGTCGAGCGCGCGACGACGACGCTTGGCTTCGCGGTCAGCGAGGTCCAGATCACGGGACATGTCAACACGTCCGAGATCGCGGTCTTCGAGGCGCTGGGGCTCAATGGGTTCACCTCTCTCGCCTCGCTCGACCCGCATACTGCGCGCGAGGCGCTGCAGCGGCTTCCCTGGGTCGAGAAGGCCACGGTGCGCAAGGTCTATCCGGGCAAGATCGAAGTCGGGATCGAGGAGCGCAAGGCGTTCGCGATCTGGCAGACCGGCGAAACACTGTCGCTGATCGAGCGCGACGGCCACGTCATCGGCGCCTATGCCGGCTCCGGTTTCGGCAACCTGCCGCTGGTCGTCGGCCCCGGCGCCGCTGCCGCCGCCGCCCCGTTTATGGACATGCTGTCGGCCTATCCCGAGTTCGCAAGCCAGGTGAAGGCGCTGATCCATATCGGCGAGCGTCGCTGGGACGTGCGGCTCGCCAACGGCGTCACCGTGAAGCTGCCTGCCGACCAGCCCGACAAGGCAGTCGAGCGACTGCTCGTCATGGATGCCGGCACGCAGATCCTGTCGCGCGACATCGCCGCTATCGACCTGCGGCTCGAAGACCGCACCATTGTCGCCCTGACCGAGAACGCGATGCTTCGCCGCGAGGCAGCTCTGGAAGCACGCGAAAAGGCCATCAAGGCAGCCGCCAAACGGAGCAGCATCTGATGCCGACCAAGGTCCGCGCTCCCGAACAGAAGAAGACGCGACGCACGGCGATCGTCACGGTGCTCGACATCGGATCGACCAAGACAGTCTGCATCATCGCCCGTATGGTGCCGAACGAGGGCGGACAATATCTGCACGGCCGGACCCACGCGCCCGAGGTGATCGGCATCGGCCATACCAAGTCGTACGGCGTCAAATCCGGCCTGATCAACGATCTCGACGCCGCCGAGCAGTCCGTGCGCCAAGCTGTCGATTCGGCCGAGCGCATGACCGGCCTGACCGTCGACTCGATGATCGTCAACGTTACCGCGGGCCGCCTGGCGAGCAACATGTCGAGCGCGACGATCGAGCTCAACGAGGATCGCCCGATCGCCAAGAGCGACATCCAGAAAGTCCTGAAGGCCGGCATTGCGCGGGCGTCGAACGTCGACCGCACCGTGCTGCAC
>JBAQHA010000134.1:0-4433 GCA_049288075.1 Oricola sp. | reverse complement strand
GTCTGGCTCTCGAGGAAGCGGCCCTCGATATTCATCGAGGCCTTCGAGTCTTCGACGCCCTTCCATGCGGTCTGGTTGAAGCCGGCGTCGTCGATACCGCCGGTGTCGGTGACCTGGCAGGCGGTGAACGCCGCGGCCATCGAAACGGAACCAAGCAGAAGCGCGGACGAAACGGCCACGCTTCCCATGATTTTCTTGAAATTGTACATCGCTTTCTCCCTTGAGATGAATATCGCATTTCAGGAATTCTGGCCGCGGTCGCGGTCCTTGAGGTGCAATCTCTGATCCGTCGCATCCCCCGCAAGCAGCCGGTATTCCCTGTATCAGCACGGCGCACGGTCGAGTTTGACGTGCGTCAATGCCGAAACCACATCCCGTCATTGCCATAGCGGACAATGAATTGATGCAGCTATTTATTGCAGTGGAGTTGCCCGCGCGCAATCCTTGTAATGACGACACCCAAAGCGCTGTGACAAACATGGAAAAGGGATCGCGAGAATGGCCGAGGTGACAGGAGGGGATACAGGCGGGACCGCCCCCGCGATGCGGGCGATGCTGTTCGAGGGAACCGGCAAGCCGCTCAGGTTCGTCGAGCGCGAGATGCCGCAGCCCGGACCGGGACAGGTATTGGTCGCGATCACCGCCTGCGCGGTATGCCGCACCGATCTCCACCTGATCGACGGCGACCTGCCCGATCCGAAGATCCCGGTCGTGCCCGGGCACGAGATCGTCGGCCGCGTTCTGGCGCTCGGCGAAGGCGTCTCGATGTTCGCCCCCGGCGAGCGCGTAGGCATTCCCTGGCTCGGCCATGTCTGTCGCCATTGCCACTTTTGCGACAGCGGCCGCGAGAACCTGTGCGACGAGGCGAAGTTCACCGGCTACCAGATCGATGGCGGCTATGCGACGCATGCGGTCGCCGACGCCGATTTCTGCTTCACACTACCCGACGCTTATGACGACGCACATGCGGCGCCACTGCTGTGCGCGGGGCTGATCGGCCACCGCTGCCTGAAGGCCGCCGGCGAAGCGCGGCGGATCGGCATCTACGGCTTCGGCGCGGCGGCGCATATCATCGCCCAGGTGGCCATCCACGAGGGCCGCGAAATCTACGCCTTCACCAGCCCGGGCGACGAAACGGCGCAGAACTTTGCCCGCTCGCTCGGTTGCGCCTGGACCGGCGGCTCCAACGAGTTTCCGCCGGTGGCGCTCGAGGCGGCCATCATCTTCGCCCCCGTCGGCCCGCTCGTGCCGATGGCGTTACAAGCGGTGGAAAAGGGCGGAACGGTGGTGCTCGGCGGCATTCACATGAGCGACATCCCGGCAATGCCCTATCGCATCCTGTGGGGCGAGCGTGTCGTGCGCTCGATCGCCAACCTGACGCGCCATGATGCGGTGGAGTTCATGCAGACGGCGGCGAAAATGCCGATCCGAACATCTGTGCACACGATGCCGCTCGACCGGGCCAACGAAGCCTTGGCAATGTTGCGGGCGGGGAAAGTCAGTGGCGCGATCGTGCTGCTTCCATAGAAATGACCGCGGCCGGCGGGCACGACTGCAAGGGCCTGGCCGGAGGCGAAATCACAGGAATCGAGGACCTGAAAGCCAAGCAAGCCGATGACCGGCGCAAGAAGTTCAGAACGTGGCCGCCGACAGCTCGATAATCTCGGTCGTCGTCTCTTCCTGGCGCGCCTGATTGAACTTGTGCTGAAGATCCTGGGCGATGTGCTTCACGTTGGCGCGTGCGCGCGTCATCGCGTTCATGCGCGCGTCGTTTTCGGCGGCAAAGCCGAGCATCAGCGCCTCGCAGATTTCGGTGAAGACATATTCCTCGACAAGACGCGCGATCAGCAGCTGCGGCTCGATCATGGTGAGTGGCGGAACGAGGCTCTGGATCCGCTCGATGCGGGAGAAATCAAACGGCATCAGAGTGCGAACGACGAGAGTCTGGCCGCCCTTGTCCGGATCGACATAGACGACGCTGACGCGCTGCACTTCGCCGCTGTCGAGGCTGGCGAACAGCGCATCGACGATGCGGCTGGCGAGCGCGGGCACCTCTGCCGCATGAGCGACCATGTTGGACGACCAATCGGCCGAATGGCCCCGTTCCAAAAACTCCGAAACGCAACGCTGTCCGATCAGCATGAAGCGCCGCCGCTCGTCCCTGCCGTCGCTTTCCAACGCCCCGGACACGATACGCTCGTTATACAGCCCGCTGAAGCCCTGCGCCGCGCCGACGACGATCTGAAGATGCGTAAGCGTTGCGGGCGCCGAGCGCTCCGGTTCGCCGGCGGGCGCGATCGAAAGTGCTTCCGCCATCGAACGCGCGACGGTCGCCTCGTGTTCGCGAATCGCGCGCAAATGCTTGCGGGCTTCCTGGGCATGAGCCGCAGCCATCGCGCGCATGGCGACGATGACGCCCTCGATCTGGCCTATATTGGCAATGCGGTCCTTGATCTCGTCGAGATGAGGCATCAGGCAGGCGCCTCCGGAGCGCGCTTGCGGGCGCGCGCCGCTGCCTGGCGGACACATTCGACCAGCGCATCGCGGACATCCTGGCCTAATTCGCGCGAATCGTCCCGGAAATCGGCCAGTGACGGATCGGCGTTGATCACCGAGGGCAGAATGTCCTTCACCGTCTCGATCGCGTCGAGCGGTATGTCCTCCAGCGCGTCAGCGTCGAGCGCGGCGAGTAACGCCACCTGATCGACCGGCCGCAGCGGCGAGAATCGGCGCTGCGCGAGCAGGGCGCCGATACGGTCGCCATGGGCGATGCGCTTCTTCATCTGCTCGTCGCCGAAGCCGCCGAAGCGCGAGAAGACGCGCAATTCCAGATACTGCGCATAGTCGAGGCGCACCTTGCCGGCGACCTGTTTGAGCGCATTGGTCTGCGCCTTGCCACCGACACGGCTGACCGACATGCCGATGTCGACAGCCGGGCGGAGATTGGCGGCAAAAAGCTGGCTCGACAGGACAATCTGGCCGTCACAGATCGAGATCAGATTTGTCGGGATATAGGCCGACAGATTTCCCGCCTCGATCTCGGCAATAGGCAGTGCGGTGAGCGAACCGCCCCCCTTCGCCGGCGACAGCTTGGCGGCTCTTTCGAGCAGGCGGGCATGCAAATAGAAGATGTCGCCGGGATAGGCTTCGCGTCCCGGCGGCTGGCGGGCGAGCAGCGCCAGTTCGCGGTGCGTCGTCGCATGCTTGGTCAAGTCGTCGAGGACGATCAGTACATGCTGTCCCTTGTCGCGGAAATATTCGGCCACCGTCATGCCAGCGAAGGGAGCGAGCCAGCGCAGGCCGGGCTCTCCGGTCGCCGGCGCGACCACGAAGATGCAGCGATCGGGGGCGCCCTTCTCGCGGATTGCCTCGATGGCGCGGCGGACGGCGGTGGCCCGCTGGCCGATGGCTACATAGACGCAGACGACGTCGCTGTCCTTCTGGTTGATGATCGTGTCGACGGCGATCGACGTCTTGCCGGTGGCACGTTCGCCGATGATCAGTTCGCGCTGGCCACGGCCGATGGCGAAGAGCGCGTCGATGACGAGAATGCCTGTTTCGACCGGTTCCGATACGAAGTCGCGATCGATGATCGACGGCGCGGGCTTTTCGACCAGATCGTATGCTTCCGCTTCGACCGCGCCGCCATCGTCGAGCGGGCGGCCGAGCGGATCGATCATCCGGCCGAGCAGAGCTTCGCCGACCGGTATCGAGACAAGCGTATGCGTGCGATGGACAGGTGAACCGGCCTCGACGCCGTCGGAGTGATCGAGCATCGCCGCCTGAATGCTGTCCGCCTCCATGTTGAGCACGAAGGCGCGGCTGCCGTCCTCGAAGGAGAGCAGTTCGCCGAGGCGCACCGAGGCAAGACCGGAGACATGGGCAAGGCCGTCGGCGATCCGGGTGACGCGGCCGATCGCCTCGGCCCGGGCGCCAAGCGGCACGCGGCCGATTACCTCGAACAGATTGTCAAGCCCGGTTGTTCGGGCGGGCTCTTTCGAATCAGGCTTTTTCATCGCCGGCAAAGGCCTCCGCGATGCGCGCCAAATCAGCTGACAGCGAGTTGTGAACCACGCCGTGGCGGGAGCGTATTTCGATCCCGGCGATCAGGGTCGGATCGACCTCGACGGGCAGCGAACCGTCATACGGCAGGGAGGCAGCGACGGCTTTTCTGACGGCGGCAAGCTCCGCCTTCGTCAGTTCTCGCGGGGCGACAAGGCGCAGGTCCTCGGCGTCGTCCACGATCGCGGCGCGTTCGTCTGCGCCAAGCGCGGCAAGCGCCTCGGCGAGGCGTTGCGGATAGCCGTCGATGCGCGCGTCGGCGGGCATGTTCTCCATCAGCCGGCCGGCTATGGCGACCGAAAGTTCGGACGCCCGGCGGACGCGGTCCCCCCGCTCGTCCTCGGCAGCCTTCTCGGCGGCGGAGCGCACCT
>JBAQHA010000133.1:0-3450 GCA_049288075.1 Oricola sp. | reverse complement strand
TCAACGGCCTCGCCACCGCCTTCCTGGTCCCCCTGCTGATCGACTGGGTGCGCTGAGGCGAATCGGAGGGCCACCGCGCCGGGGTCGCTTAAGACAGCGCTGCGAGTGCAGTGGAACGTTTCGATTGTGCCTGGGGCTGACCTATCCGGCGACCTTAGTATTATTCACCAGCCAAATCGTGCCATCTCAGAACAAGATTTTTACCTTCCGACTTTGGCAAATCAGCACGATTGATCAAACGCCCGCTGATCTCAAAATCCGCATTGATCTTTACAACAAAGAGCTTGCTGAAGTTCCCCGAAAGACTGACTGAGATTCTATTTTTCTTATTGAACGGCGTTATAGTTTTGACTTCGATAAAGTCATTCCCCAAGCGACCATCTGAACCTTGGGCATAGTTTTTATGGAGTTTGATACCATAGGTGATAGCGCCGTACAGTTCACCAATATCGCCATAAACCTGCAAATGGCTGCCCGTGATGCTGTAGTAATGTTCGGCAGCCGAGATTAATTGTTCGAATATGGGAACCAATGAGATATCTGCATTTGGATATCTTACACGCCATTCGTGATATTGAATCTTCTGGTTTATGTCATCCCAGCTTACCCATTCTCCGTCATTCCAAATCGAGTCGTTCATGTCCATCTGACGTCTTCCAATTGCGTATCGTCCGCTCTCATTGTAAAGGCCGAGAAGTTAACGATACGGCTCAGCGCCAGAACATTAAGACAAGTGAAATTGTGGTATCCAGTGTTGCCACCGATATCAGCCATGGGTCACAAGCGGCTTTCGCCACGACCGCACAGCATCGGCGGCTCATCGTACGACGACGGACCAGCTTCGCCGTTCCGCCCCAAGCGTCGCTTGAGCCTCGCGGCTACACCACGTCGCTGAAGGAGTAGGCGGGACCCTCGCGGATCATCTCGGCGGCGACGTCCACGTTCATCCCCGTCCCTGCCACGCGAGCCGCTAAGCGGCGCGGACGCGCTGTACGAACTTTTCGACCTCGCCGGTCAGCGCCTTGGCCTGCCGGGCGAGCTCGCCCGAGGCGCTCAGCATCTCGCTGCTCGACTTGCCGGTCTCGCCGGCGGCCTGGGCGACGCCGTCGATGTTGGCGGAGACTTCCTGCGTGCCGGCCGAGGCCTGCTGCACGTTGCGGGAAATCTCCTGGGTGGCCGCGCCCTGCTCCTCCACGGCCGACGCGATCGTCGTGGCGATCTCGTTGATCTCCTTGATGATCGCGCCGATGCCGCGGATCGCCGCGACGGAATCGCTGGTGGCGCCCTGCATGGCGGTGATCTGGCCGCGGATCTCCTCGGTTGCCTTGGCGGTCTGGGTCGCCAGCGACTTGACCTCGGAAGCGACCACGGCGAAGCCCTTGCCTGCCTCGCCGGCCCGTGCCGCCTCGATGGTGGCGTTCAGGGCCAGCAGGTTGGTCTGCTCGGCGATGTCCTGGATCAGCTTCACCACGTCGCCGATCTTCTGCGCCGCGGCGACCAGGCTCTCGACCTGGACGTTGCTCTTTTCCGCTTGATCGGCGGCGTCGCCGGCGATCGCCGAGGACTTCGACACCTGCTGGCCGATCTCGTCGATCGACGCGGTGAGTTCCTCGGTGGCGCTCGCCACGGTCTGCACGTTGCTCGCCGCTTCCTCGGAGGCGGCCGAGACGGCCGAAGCCTGCCGCTTGGTCTGCTCGGCGGTCGCCGACATGGCCTGCGCCCGCTGCTGCATCTGCACGGCCGTCGCCGAGACCGCATCGACCACGGACTTGACGCTGGCCTCGAAGCTGTCGGCCAGTTCCAGCATCGCCCGCCGCTTCTCCTCCTCCGCCCGGCGATCCTTATCCGCCTGCGCCTCGCGCATGCGGTCCATCTCGAGGGCGTTCTCCTTGAAGACCTGGACGGTCTGCGCCATCTCGCCGATCTCGTCCTTGCGCCCGATGGCCGGGATCTCGATTGACTTGTCGCCCTCGGCCAGGCGGGACATGGCCTCGGTCAGCTTGCGGATCGGCCGCGCCGCCGAGGTGCCGGCAAAAAGGCCGGCCGCCAGGATGATGACGCCGCCGGCGGCGATGGCGATCAGCATGGTGTGCTTGACCTGCAGCACTGTCTCGTAGGCTTGCTCATGCGGGATGCGCACCAGGACCGACCAGCCGAGACCGGGATAGTCGTAGGCGCCATCGGTATGCGCATAGCCCGCGGCCTGCAGGGCCTGCTTGCGCGCGTGCAGGCTGTCCATGCTGCCGCTCTCGCCGCGCACGGCGGCGGCGGCGGCCTCGACGCCCTTCTCCGCCAGGTTCAGCTGACTGATGACGTCCCAGTTGCGCCGATACTCGCTCCAGCCTTGACCGGCCGGGTCGTAGTCGACGATCACCCGGCCCTCGGGATCGAGCACGGTTATCTCGGCCTCCGTCTGGCCCTGAGCCGCCATGCCGGCATAGGATTGGCCGACGATCTGCTCAACCAGGCCGAAGTCGGCGAAGTTGACCCACGCGCCGATGACCCGGCCCGAGGCGTCCTTCACCGGTGCCGAGAAGGTGATGACGAAATCGTCTTCGCCGTAGAGCGTGTGCACGACCTCGCTGCGCAGCGGTTGCCCCACGGCGGTGCCGGTGAAGCCGTTGCTGCCGTTCAGGAACTCGCCGGTCATCGCGTTGCGGAACCACTCGGCGCCCGCAAAGCTTTGCTGGTACAGATGGCTGGTGTCGAGCGGCTTGCCCCGCGCATCGACCGTGTTGACCGCCAGGACCTCGCCTCTGTCGTCGAGCAGCAGCATCAGCTTGTAAATGCCGTAGCCGGTCATGTAGCCGTTCATGGCCCGGATCAGCGGGTTATCGCTCGAGGCGTTGCGCCAGTTGAGGGGGTCGAGCGCCGCGGTGTTCAGGCCGAAAGCCTGCACGTCGCCATAGCGCTCGAAGAGGTTGCGGTCGATCACGTCGCCGAGCTTGGCTGCTTCCAGCTCGACGGATCCTCGGAAGGCCCGTTGGAACTCGCTTTCCGAAGCGCTGTAGACGGCAAAAATGGAAAGAGCCGGAACGATTCCGAAGAGCAGGATCAGGACAGTGAGCTTGGTCCGGATGCGGTTCACCTGCATAAACCCTAGGGAGAGTGTCATGGATGTGTTCCAACTCCAGCTAAGCGATACGCTTAGACACACTAGAGTGGTGTTATTAAGACTTCCCGAATGAACGGACAGGAATGAATGCGCAGGTCGGGTCAAACCGCAGGCATTCACAAAGAGCATCACGTAGATCCGCGGGATCAGCCGGCCCTCGTGTCCGAGCGCCTGCCGTCTCCAAAAGCTGTTCCGTCGCGCGTTCCGCTTCCAGCAGCTTGAGTCGCTCGGCTACACGACGTTGCTGAAGCTGTAAGCGGGGCCCTCGCGCAGCAGCTCGGTGAGAGTGCCGAGGCCGCGGCGCAGTTCGTCGTGGTCGCGCGGCGGGCCGAAGC
>JBAQHA010000132.1:0-3677 GCA_049288075.1 Oricola sp. | reverse complement strand
CGAGCGGCTGGCTCGACGCGCTGGGTTTCTCATGGCTCGTTCCGATTCTGAAAATCGCCGCCGGCGACAGCCTGCGCGAGCAGGCAGGCGAACTGAAGCGCGTGCTGATCGTGCCGCTGATCGGCATCGCCGCCTTCCTGCTTGCCTGGGGCGCGCTGGCGCCGCAGGTCCAGACCTCGCTCGGCGCGGTGCCCGGTCCGGCGCAAGTGTGGGAGCAGACCGTCGTGCTCTGGCAGGATCATGTCCGCGAACGCGAAAAGGCCGCCGAATTCTATACCCGGCAGGACGAGCGCAACGCCAAGCTCCAGGCGGAGGGCCAATCCGACAAGATCAAGTGGCGCAGCTTTACCGGCAAGCCGACCTATATCGACCAGATCGGCACGTCGCTGATCACGGTCGGTCTCGGCTTCTTCTTCGCGACGTTGGTGGCCGTGCCGCTCGGCATCGCGTCCGGCCTGTCGCGCACGGTAAACGGCGCGATCAATCCGCTGATCCAGATCTTCAAGCCGGTCTCGCCGCTCGCCTGGCTGCCGATCGTCACGATGATCGTCTCGGCCGCCTATGTGAACCCGGCCGAATGGCTGCCGAAATCCCTACTGATCTCCGCCGTCACGGTGACCTTGTGCTCGATGTGGCCGACGCTGATCAACACTGCGCTCGGCGTCGCTTCGGTCGACAAGGACCTGATGAATGTCAGCCGCGTGCTGCAGCTGCCGACTCTAAAGACGGTCACCCGCATCGTATTGCCGTCGGCGCTGCCGCTGATCTTTACCGGGCTTCGGCTGTCGCTGGGCGTGGGCTGGATGGTGCTGATCGCCGCCGAGATGCTGGCGCAGAACCCCGGCCTCGGGAAGTTTGTCTGGGACGAGTTCCAGAACGGCTCCTCCCAGTCGCTCGCCAAGATCATGGTCGCGGTCTTGACCATCGGCCTCATCGGCTTTGCGCTTGACCGGCTGATGTACGCCCTGCAGCGCGCCTTCACCTTCTCGGCGAACCGGTGAGGGCGAGACAATGAGCATTCCCGTTCTCGAAATCACCGGCCTGTCGAAATCCCATGGCGAGGGCGCCGGACGCACCGAGGTGCTGAAGGACGTCAACCTGAAGGTCGCGGAAGGTGAGTTCATCGCCATCGTCGGGTTTTCCGGCTCCGGCAAGACGACGCTGATCTCGTCGCTGGCCGGGCTGATCGAGCCGGACCAGGGCGGCGTCATCTATCGCGGCAGGCAGATCGAAGGCCCCGGGCCGGAGCGCGGCGTCGTCTTCCAGTCCTATTCGCTGATGCCCTGGCTTACGGTGCAGGGTAATGTCGCGCTCGCCGTCGACAGCGTCTTGCGGTCCAAATCCAGAACCGAACGCAAGGCGGTCGCCGACACCTATATCGACATGGTCGGTCTCGGCCACGCGCGCGACCGCAAGCCGGCGGAACTGTCGGGCGGGATGCGCCAGCGCGTCGCGGTCGCCCGGGCGCTGGCGATGCAACCGGAGGTGCTGCTGCTCGACGAACCGCTGTCGGCGCTCGACGCGCTGACGCGGGCCAAGCTGCAGGACGAGTTCGCGGCGATCTGCGAACAGGAGAAGAAGACCATCATCCTCGTCACCAACGACGTCGACGAGGCGATCCTCCTCGCCGACCGGATCGTACCGCTGACGCCGGGACCGAACGCGACGCTGGGCCGCGAATTCGTCGTCGACCTGCCTCGCCCGCGCGATCGCGCAGACATGAACCACGACGAACGCTTCATCGAATTGCGGGCCGGCGTCACGCAATATCTGATGGAGATCGGCGCGGAACGCGGCGCCGATGTCGAAAACGGGATCGTGCTGCCGAGCATCGTGCCGATCACCCAGAAGGCGGATAATCCGCCGGAGGCCTATGTCCGCGCGGCCCAAACGGTGACCGACGACAGGTTCCTCGAGTTCAGCCAGCTGAAGAAGGTCTATCCGACGGCGAAGGGCCCGCTGACCGTCGTCGATGGCTTCGACATGAAAATGAAGAAGGGCGAGTTCGTTACCCTGATCGGCCATTCGGGCTGCGGCAAGTCGACCGTCCTGTCGATGGCCGCCGGCCTCAACCCGATCTCGGAAGGCACCATAATCCTCGACGGCAAGCACATTACCCAGGCCGGGCCGGATCGCGCCGTGGTGTTCCAGGCTCCGTCACTGATGCCCTGGCTGACAGCATGGCAGAATGTCGAACTGGGCGTCGAGCGTGTCTATCCGGACGCGACGCAAGCAGAACGCAACGACGTGATCGAATACTACCTGTCGCGCGTCGGTCTCGCCGATTCCATGCACAGGCCGGCGGTCGATCTCTCGAACGGCATGAAGCAGCGCGTCGGCATCGCCCGCGCCTTCGCACTGTCGCCGAAGCTGCTGCTGCTCGACGAGCCCTTCGGCATGCTCGACAGCCTCACGCGCTGGGAGCTGCAGGACGTGCTGATGGATATCTGGAAACGCACCCGGGTCACCGCGATCTGCGTCACCCACGATGTCGATGAGGCGATCCTGCTCGCCGACCGCGTGGTGATGATGTCGAACGGCCCGAACGCCCGCATCGGCAATGTCATGACGGTGGATCTGGAACGGCCGCGCTCGCGCAAGGCGCTGCTCGCCCACGCGGACTACTACGCCTACCGCGAGGAACTGCTGGAATTTCTTGAAGCTTACGAGGGCGGCGCAAATCCCGGTCCCGAGCAACTCAAATCCATCGAAGACAAAACAGCGCAACGGCTTGCCCGCCAACACCAGACGGCGCTGGAAGCAGCCGAATAGGAGCCATTGCCATGACACCCAATGAAATCGATCTGGTCCAGGCGTCCTTCGCCAAGGTCGCGCCAATCTCGGCCGCTGCTGCCGAACTGTTCTATGGTCGGCTGTTCGACATCGCGCCGGAAGTGCGGCCCCTGTTCACCACTCCGCTCGACGAGCAGGGCCGAAAGCTGATGATGACGCTCGCCGTCGTCGTCAACGGATTGCGCAACCTCGGCGACATCCTGCCGACTGCTTCCGCGCTCGCCGTCCGCCATGTCGGCTACGGCGTCAAGGCCGAGCACTACGCTCCCGTTGGCGAGGCCCTGATCTGGACGCTCGAGCAGGGCCTCGGGGACGCCTTCACCGAAGAGGTCCGACAAGCGTGGCTGAGCGCATACACGGCGCTGTCCGGGGCCATGCTCGCGGCCGCCTATCCCAAAATCCAGGCTGCGGAGTGAAGCGATGAACGGCAAACAGAAACTCGTCGTCATCGGCAATGGCATGGCGCCGGGACGGATGCTGGAACACCTCTTCGAGACCGCGCCGGACGCTTATGACGTCACCATCTTCAACGCCGAACCGCGCGTGAACTACGACCGGATCATGCTGTCGCCGGTGCTTTCGGGCGAGAAGACCTTCGAGGATATCGTCATCCACGGCGACGGCTGGTACGTCGACCATGGCGTGATGCTCTACAAGGGCCACAAGATCGTCGAGATCGACCGTGCGGCGAAAACCGTCCGGTCCGAGCACGGCGAGGTCGCCCCCTACGACAAGCTGGTGATCGCCACCGGCTCGGCGCCCTTCATCATCCCGGTTCCGGGCAAGGACCTCCCGGGCGTGCTCACCTATCGCGACCTCGACGACGTGCAGGCGATGCTGCTCGCCGCCCAGTCGCGCGGAAAGGCCGTCGTCATCGGCGGCGG
>JBAQHA010000131.1:0-2064 GCA_049288075.1 Oricola sp. | reverse complement strand
TGCAAGGACCTCCTGCCGGTGACCGTCGGCGACGATCGTGACCTTCCGATTGGCTTCCTCCAGCAAGGACTCCTGCATTGGAGTGAGTTGCGGGAGTTCCTTCTTCAGGTCCGGCCGGCGCGACTTGTTTCTTCTGGTCGCCATCAGAGACCTCCCTCGATAGCAGTGCGGTCTTCAATCCGCTCAGGGTCCTTCATCGATCGGATACCTGCGCCAAGGTGAACGCCGTCTGTTTGCGGGCTTGGTTGAGGACCGCCTTGTGCGAGTGCATTGCGACAGCCGATCTGAGCGCTGCCCGATCGTTCCGCCGCCACATCGACGAAGGTGGATCGAGCGCCGGCCAGGATCGCGCGCTCACCGGTCACGCGCTCGAAGCGGCGGATGATGGTGTCGCAATAAAGCGGATCGATCTCGATCAGTCTGGCTTTACGACCGCACTGGTCGGCCGCGATCAAGGTCGAGCCGGAGCCGCCAAACATGTCGAGGACAATGTCACCACGCCTGGAGCAGTCCCTGATCGCGTCAGCTATCAACGCGACCGGCTTGACCGTCGGATGCATGGCCAGTTCCTCGTCGCGCGAAGCACCCAGCGAACTGATGCCGGGATAGTCCCAGACATTGGTGCGATAGCGGCCGCCATCGCCGAGACCGAAGGTGTTGATGTGGGCTGCCCTGCCCTTCTTGAACACAAAGACGAGTTCATGCTTGGAGCGGTAGAAGGACCCCATGCCGCCATTGGTCTTGTTCCAGACACAGAGGTTCTTCAATTCGTCGAACGCGGCTTCGCCGGCTTCGATGAGCTCGCCCATGTGGCGCCAGTCCATGCAGACATAGGCAATGGCGCCATCCTTCAATTGAGATGCCGCGGCTGCAAGAGCCTCCTCAAGAAAGGCCGTGAACGCCGCGCGGTCCATCTCGCCAGAGGCGAGCGCGAACTCGCGATGTTTGACCCGCCCCAATCCGGTGACGTGACCATCGATCGGCACATTGTAGGGCGGATCGGTGAACATCAGCGTTGCCACCTCACCCTCACATAACCGCGCGACGTCCTCTTTCGATCGTGCATCACCACACAGAAGCCGATGCTGCCCGAGCAGCCAGAGATCGCCCGGCTGCGTTATCGCGGGTCCGCTCGCGATCGGCTCGACGGCGTCGCGGACGGGATCGAGCTTGGCCGCATCCGAACTCTCGCCATCGATGACCAAGTCGATCTCGGCGGTGCTGAAGCCCAGCGCCTCGATATCGAATTCGAGATCGATGAGCCCCTGGATTTCGATTGCCAGCAGATCGCGATCCCAGCCGGCATTCTCCGCCAGCTTGTTATCGGCGAGGATGTAGGCCCTGACCTCGTCGCGCGTCAGATGTGACAGCCTGCGAACCGGCACTTGCCTCATACCGATCAGCTTGGCCGCCTCGACGCGGCCGTGACCTGCGACGATCGTGTCATCGTCGGCAACCAGCACCGGATTGGTGAATCCGAACCGCCTGATACTGTCGGCGATCTGGCGGATCTGTTTCTTCGAATGGGTTCGGGCGTTGTTGGCATAGGGGACCAGGCTGTCGACCGGGCATGACTCTTCCATTGGCGGATGCATGTGCATTCTCCATTCTGTCCGCATGCGAGGCGGAACGGGATTGTGTTCAGTCGCGTCCGCCCGAACCTGATTCGAGCGAACAATACAGGAACATGGGTAAAGTTGAGCCGTTGTGAAGAGCCGGTCGGGCGTTACACCCGGTTCTCACAGACCTGTCCCCGCTATTCGCACTCCCACCCACAACAAACTCGCGGCACTTGCCGAATGTCCAAACCGCGTCAGGGGCGCCTAGAGATGGGACCAGAAGGGTAAGATGCGAGCCGCCAGCCATCATGGGAAGGGGACAGACCAGCAGCTCGACTTGCGGGGGAAGGCGGTCTTCCTGCGGATGAGATGGCTCGGCCGCCTTCGTCTTTCAATGGGTCAACCAACCGCCCTGGGAGCGAGCATCCGCGCCGGCCTCATCAAAATGCAATTCGCCACTTTCGCGCTCGACCATTCGCACTCGATCCGCGGCTATGCTCCATCC
>JBAQHA010000130.1:0-5675 GCA_049288075.1 Oricola sp. | reverse complement strand
GCCGTCACATCCGGCGGTGTCGGCCTATTACGAGCGCATCCGATCGCGGCCGGGATTCACCCGGCATGGCTGCGGCGAACACGCCTAGCTCGGGAATGCTCTCCTAAACCAGTCCGTTGTCGACGAGAAATTTCGCACCGGCGCGCACGGCCTCGTCGGCGGGGATGAAATCCATGCCGAAAACCGCGCGCGCCCGGGCGTTCGAAAGTTCGCGGCGCTGGTCGAGCATCGGAACCGATGCGCGCACCTCCGCATCGAACAGTCCGAGAAAACGGATCAGTGCGTTCGGCGCGCGGCGCGTGACGATCTTGCGGTCGGGGAACTGGCCGGCGACGATCCGCGCCACCTCGGGAAGCCAGAGAAAGCCGGCGGTGCCGATATGACGCCCGCCGATGCTGGCCGGCGTGTCCATGGCGCGCGCATGTATCCTGGCGATGTCGCGCACGTCGACGAAGGCAAAGCCGATATTGGGCAGGGCGGGGTCCTTCGAGCGGACGACACGCTGGAGAATCCCCATGGACGAGCCGAAATGGCGATCCAGCGGCGGGCCGAGGACCATGCCCGGATTGATCGCGGTGAGCTGCATCTCCGGCGCTTCTTCGCGCACGAAATCCCAGGCGGCCCGTTCCGCCAGGGTCTTCGACTTCGAATAGGCGGTGATCGTACGGCTTTCGACGTCCGACCAGTCGCTCTCGTCACAGGTTCTCCGAACATCGCCGTCATGCCCGTCGGCGACAGCCGCAATGGAGGAAGTGAGGACGACGCGGCGGATGCCGGCGGCTTTCGCGGCCCGCAAGGCCCGCAGCGTGCCCTCGACGGCGGGGCGGATGAGTTCGTTTTCGTCCGCGGGCTGCCGGATCGGGAAGGGCGAGGCGGTGTGAACCAACACGTCGACCCCCTGCAATGCCTCTCTCCATCCGCTATCAGAGAGCAGGTCGAGTTCGACGAAGCTCAGCCGATCGTCGGCCGCGGAGGGATCGGACAGAAGCGGTCGCACAGCGTCGGCGACTTCCTTGCCCCGGTTCATGGCGCGGACAGAACCGCGGACCGCGTGACCGGCGTCGAGCAGTTGCAGGGCTATGTGCTTGGCGATGAAACCGGACGATCCGGTGAGGAGGACTGACTTTCCGGCGGACATGAGGCACCTCGTCTGTTTACATTGTAAAGATTGTAGGACCGGTTTTTACAATGTCCAGATTGAGGCGGGATTTCCTGTCACGCGCCAGTCAGCGCCTTTTCGCGGAATTGCGACGGGCTCATGCCGATGCGTTCGCGGAAGGCGCGGTTGAACGGCGCGAGCGACGCATAGCCAAGATCGAAGGCGAGGCTGGTGATCTGGTCGCGCGCCGTTTCCGGCTCGGCAAGACGGCGCTTGGCTTCCTCGATGCGGTGGTCGTTGATGAAGGCAGCGAAATTGCGATAGCCGAGGCCCTTATTGATGAGGCGGCGCAGACGATGCTCGGGCATGTTCATGCGGCTGGCGAGTTCGCCGATCGTCAGGCCGCTGTTGAGATAGACGCCTTCGCCCATCAGCTGTTCGAGACGGGCGAGGTCGAAGCGGTCGGCGGCTGAGTTCGGTACGATCGGCTGGCGCGCCACGGTTTCCGGCGCCGGCAGCAGCGAGCGGCGGATGCCGGCGATGCCGAAGCCGAAAGCCGTGGTGACCGCGAACAGCACCGCAGAGACCACATAGCGCCCGAAGGAATTGTGCAGGCTGAACAGTTCGTAGACCTCGATGATGCCGATCGCCAGGCAGACCAGCGGCACCAGCACGGCGACGATGCGGGTGAACTGCCGCCGCGCGGCGACGAGATCGTCATCGAGATTGCAGCGGGTCATCCTCAGGATATGCACCATGAGCGCCGTGACGACGGCGACATGGGCCACCTTCGACGCGGTGGTGACCTGCGGGAGCGGAATGCAGGCGAGGTAGAGGAGGGCGATGGCGACGAGCGGCGCGGCCATCCATGGCTTCCATTCGAACTCGTCGTGGAACAGCGCCTGGATGAACAGCCAGAAGAAGGCCGGAGACCACATGGCCAGAAGCTTGAGAGGCACATAGACAGGACCGAGGGCCGCGCGCACCGCTTCGACTTCGGTCATGGCGTAGATGCCCGCGCCGAGCGCGAAAAGCACGCCGAACACGGTCGCCGCGCGCAGCGGGCGTATGGACAGCAACATGGCTGTCACCAGCAGGCAGATACCGGCAGCGCCGCCGCGCAACGCAACGTCGGCAACCAGGGCAATCGAGGGCAGCTCGTTTTCCATCCTGGCTAAAATAGGAGGTCCGCCGGCTTTCGAAAAGAAGCCGGCGGACTTTGTTCATGCGTTTCCCGCCGCGTTCACGGCGGCGGAACGCGTCAGAAGCTCAAGGGCAGGTTCGACGGCGCCGAGGGGAAGCGGACGTCGCGCTCTCCGCGGGTCACTTTGCAGACGATGTCGGCCTTCGGATCGTTCGGGTCGCAGAACTTCGCGTCGGCAGCGTAGACCGAACCGGTGGTGGTGCGGTCGATACCGGTCTGATCCTTGACCGGCATCCGGTCGGCGAGGGCCGGCGTCAGGCCGGACGCGGCAATCGACAGGCCGATCAGGGCGGCGGCGGACATGCGGGCGAGAGTGGCGTATTTGGTCATTGTCAGAATTCCTTTCGTTCCGGGCCGCGGGAGGTGCGCGGCCGCTTGCTGCAAATGGTCGATTGGCGGTTCGTCCGCCGCGCGGATTTCGGAATCGCGGTGCGATTTCCGGAATCGATCAGATGTTTTTGGAATCGAGCCGCCGGTGTCGCGCCTGCAGCGGACCGGTCTTTCGTTCTGCGCGCCTTAAAGGGCGCTACCGTTGGAACGACCGTTGCAGGAAACCGCTTCGAAGCGTGGTAATCGGCATGGATCTCGAAAAAAACCGTCAGCCGGGCGTTCGCGACACGCGCCTGCCCGAGCGGCTTTCCGCGAGGCCTTGCGCACATCGCAGCGGGCCTGATAAATTCCGGCCATGAGTTCGAAACCGTCACCGCGCACGATCCACAGCGAGTTGCTGCTGCTGTGCGCGCGCATAGGCTACTCGCCCCACCTCCTTTCCTGAGCACGGCACCGGCGCCGAAAGGCGCTTCTTCAGTCATTTCTCAGGAGGTTTCGATGACCTATCAGAACTATTCGCTCGACCAGTTGCGCGAGATCGACAACGCGCATCACCTGCATCCCTTTACCGACCACAAAGACCTGCGCGCGGCCGGAACCCGCGTCATCACGCGCGCCAACGGGCCGTTCATCTACGATTCCGAGGGCCATGAAATCCTCGATGGCATGGCGGGCCTGTGGTGCGTCAATGTCGGTTACGGCCGCGAGGAACTGGTCGAGGCCGCGACGAAGCAGATGCGCGAGTTGCCCTATTACAACTCGTTCTTCCGCTGCACGACGCCGGCGCCGGCGCTACTGGCGCACAAGCTCGCCGAGATCGCGCCGTCGCACATGAACCAGGTGTTCTACGGCTCGTCCGGCTCGGAGGCCAACGACACGGCGCTCAGGCTGGTCCGTCACTACTGGGCGCTGGAGGGCAAGCCCGAAAAGAACATGATCATCTCGCGCAACTGGGCCTATCACGGCTCGACGATCGCCGGCACCTCGCTCGGCGGCATGACGGGAATGCATGATCAGCTCCACGGCGCAGTGCCGAACATCCGCCACGTGATGTGCCCCTATGCGTTCGAGAACGCGCATCCGGGCGAGAGCGACCACGATTTCGGCCTGCGCGCGGCGAAGGCCGTGGAGGACGCCATCCTCGAGGCCGGGGCGGACAAGGTCGCCGCCTTCATCGGCGAGCCGATCATGGGCGCGGGCGGCGTGAAGATCCCGCCGGCGAGCTACTGGCCGGAAATCCAGCGCATCTGCACGAAGTACGACATCCTGCTGATGCTCGACGAGGTGATCACCGGTTACGGCCGCACCGGGGAATGGTTCGCGGCGCAGTCGATGGACATCAAGGCGGACACGATGACCACGGCGAAAGGCCTGACGTCGGGCTACCTGCCGCTGTCGGCCCTGCTCGTCGGCGACCGGATCGCCCACACTCTGGTCGAGAAGGGCGGCGAGTTCAACCACGGCTACACCTATTCCGGCCATCCGGTGTCCTGCGCGGTGGCGCTGGCGAACATCGAGGTGATCGAGCGCGAGGGCCTGATCGACCGCGTGCGCGAGGAGACCGGACCCTATCTCAACAAGGCGCTGGCGGAAGCGCTCGGCGGCCATCCGCTGGTCGGCGAAATCCGCACCTTCGGCTTCATGGGCGCAATCGAGATCGTCAAGGACCGAGACACCCGCGAACGCTTCCAGCCGCTTGGCTCGGCGCCAGTGGTCATCCGCGACCATGCGATCGCCAATGGCGTGATGCTGCGGGCAACGATGGACACGATGATCATGTCGCCACCGCTGATCTGGACCAGAGACACGATCGACATGGCGGTGGAGCGCCTCGGCAAGGCGTTCGACATCGCCGCAAAAGAACTGCTCTAGAGATTGAACCTTCGGACGCGCGCCGCTTCACTCCGCGGCGCGCGTCCGGCGCGCCTTGAAGGAGCGTTCGATGGCCGACGATCTTATCCTAGTGCGGCCGCATGCCTCCGCGCTCCTGTTCCAGGCGCCAGTGGTCATGATGCTTCGACTTCCGCTGCTATATGCCGACATGGCCCGCGCGATGGCCGGAGGCCGTGTTCGGGAATCCGAGCGGGCCGTTGTCGAGAAAATCGGCGCACATCTGGAATCGGCGGGAAAGCTACATGCCGAATTGTCCGGATTGTGGGTCAAGCCGATGTTCAGCGCGCTTACACCGGGCGCCCTTTTATCCCATTCCGCGAAACTGCCGGAAATCGTGCTCGAGCCCTATGCGCGCCGGGTTCTGGGCAATGCGCGGCGGCTGACGCGCCGCGACGATCGGTAGATCAATCGAACAGCGTGCCGAGGCGCTTCTGTTCCGCTGCGTCGAAGGCAAGCTGGTCGCGATTGTGATCGCGCTTGTTGCGCTTGAGCACGCGCTCGGCCGCATCATCGAGCCTGTCGCAATCCTTCTGCGCGGGCAGCGCCTTCAGTTCCGCGCCGATCTTGCGCGCATATTTCTCCGCGATCGCGACGTGGACCTGCTCGTGCTCGCGGGCGTATTTCGCCAGGAACTTCCAGGCAACGCGCAGGTCGGCGTCGCTGGCTGCATGCGCGCGCCAGCGCGGCAGGGTGACGTTCGCCTCGATGCGGAAGCTCGCCTCGCCGAAACGGCACATGCCGTCGCTCTTGTCATAGGCGATGGCGACGGGAACGAACTTGATGGCCGCGGAGGCCATTGCATGGCCCTTGAGCGGACCCTTGGATGCAATCTCGCGGTCGAGGTCGGCGCCGGTCGAGCCGGAAATCGTATAGTAGGTCGTGGTGATGCGGGACTCGGTGGATACGCATCCCGCAGCGAGAAAGCCGACAGCGGCGATCGCGGCGGGCCGCAGCCAATGGTTCTTGCGCATTCGATCCCGTATCCCGGCGTTCTTCATTTTCTACTTGATACTGCATATCACGGCCGACGCCAGCCCCTAACACGGTATTTGGGGGGTTCCGTGCGGCGCAGGACAAAGGGCGGCAAGCGGCGCGCGGGCAAGTCCCGTCACGCGATTTCAATTCCTGGCGACATGCTCGCGCGGGGGT
>JBAQHA010000129.1:0-1690 GCA_049288075.1 Oricola sp. | reverse complement strand
CATCGGCACCAGCGCGCCGCCGGCCGCGGCATTGTTGCCGGCTTCGGGCGCCGCGACGCCGCGCGGATCGCCCTTGCCGAATGTGCCGTCCTTGTCGGAGATCCGCTTCTCGATCGTGTAGGCGATGAACGAGCCGAGCGAGGCGCCGGCCCCCGGCAGCACGCCTGCGAGGAAGCCGAGGACGGTCGAGCGCGCCATCGCCGGAGCGGTCTCGCGGATCATCGACAGCGGCGCGGTCACCCGGCCGAGCTTCGTGTTCGCATGCACGCCGCCGCCGGCGCGATGTTCCATGAACACGAACACTTCCGATATCGCGAACAGGCCGACGATGGCGACCAGGAAGTCGATGCCGTCATAGAGATGCACCTCGCCGAAGGTGAAGCGCGTCGAGCCCGACATCACGTCGGTGCCGACGGTGGCGATGGCGAGCCCGAGACCGGCGGCCAGCGCAGCCTTGCCCTGGTTGCGGCTGGTCACGCCGCCGAGCGTCGCGAAGGCCAGCGTGAACAGCGCGAAATATTCCGCCGGCCCGAACAGAAGCGCGATCTTGACCAGTTGCGGCGCCAGGAACACCAGCCCCCATGTGGCGAAGAACGCCCCGACGAAGGAGGCGATGCCCGAGATAGCCAGCGCCTCGCCGGCCTTGCCGGCTTTCGCCATCGGATAGCCGTCGATGGTCGTCATGAGCGCCGGCTCGTCGCCGGGAATGTTGAGCAGGATCGATGAGATGCGCCCGCCATACATCGCGCCGTAATAAACTGATGTGAGCAGGATCAGCGCCGGCGCCGCCGGCAGGCCGAGCGTGAAGGCGAGCGGGATCAGGATCGCGACGCCGTTCGAGGGCCCGAGGCCCGGCAGCGCGCCGATGATGGTGCCGAGAAAGCAGCCGATCAGCGCAAGGCCGAGATTCTGCCAGGTGAGCGCGACCGCGAAGCCGTCGGCGAGATGGGCGAACGTGTCCATGGCTTTTCCTTCAGAATCCCCACGGTCCGCGCGCCAGCGACAGGCCGAGAATGAGATGGAATACGGCGTAGATCGCGGCCGCGGTGAAAATGCCGGCGATCAGCGCCCAGTGCGGCTTCGAGCCGAGCCGCCACGACAAGGCGGCCGAGGCGAACGCGGTCGAGACGACGAAGCCGATTTCCTTGAGCGCATAGGTGTAGGCGACCATGATGACGACGGCGAAGGCGATTTCGCCGATCCCGGATAGCGCCGGCCATTCGGGGTCTGGATCGGGTTTCAGCACCGGCACCAGCGCGGCGAGCACGGTCAACCCGCCGATGATGTAGGGAAACACGCGCGGCCCGATCGGATCGGACAGGAACGGCAGCTGGATCGTCGTCGCGAGAAAGAGATAGCCGGCCGCCAGCGCGAGGCAGACAAGCCCGAATATGCGGTCGCTCATGGAGTCCTCCCCTTGGCTCTCCCGGCATGAACGGGAGGCCCGCCGGAGCGGGCCTCCCTCTGGCTTACTGGATGATGCCGATTTCCTTGGAGATCGCCGTGATGGAATCGACCGATTCCTTCACGAAACCCTGGAATTCGTCGCCCGACAGCGACAAGGGCGCGAGCCCGCTGTCGGCCATGATCTTCTGCCACTCGTCGGAAGCGTAGACCTTGCTCAGGGCATCGGTCCAGAAGGCGTAAGCGTCGTCGGACATGCCGCCCGGCGCATAGAAGCCGCGCCAGT
>JBAQHA010000128.1:0-2073 GCA_049288075.1 Oricola sp. | reverse complement strand
CGTAGAGCTGCACCGGGAAGGAATGCGCCAGATAGTCGAGCACATATTCGCGCGGCGTGATGTCGACCTGGATGTCGTTCCAGTCCTCGGTCGGTATCTCGGCCAGGCGCCGCTCCATCAGCGCTTCGCCGGTCGAGACGATCTGGATGACCGCCGCATGGCCAGCGGCGAGATCGGATTCGATCAAGCGGATCAGCGACGGCGTTTTCATCGCGGTGATGAGATGATTGAAGAAACGCTGCTTGGCGCTCTCGAAGGCCGAACGCGCGGCGGACTTGGCCTGCCGGTTCAGCGTTCCCTCGCTGCCGGTGACATTTGTGGCCTGCATGGCGGCGTCGAGATTGTTGTGAATGATCGCGAAAGCCCCGGCATAGGCATCATAGATGCGCCGCTGCTCGTCGGTGAGCTGGTGCACGACCAGCTCATATTCGACGCCTTCATGGGAAAGCGAACGGGCCTGATAGAGGCCGAGCGCCTTCAGATCCCGAGCCAGCACTTCCATGGCGGCGACGCCGCCATCCTCGATCGCCTCGACAAACTCGGCACGGGTGGCGAAGGGGAAGTCTTCGCCGCCCCACAGGCCGAGCCGCTGGGCATAGGCGAGATTGTGCACCGTGGTGGCGCCGGTCGCCGAGACATAGACGACGCGAGCGTCGGGCAGTGCGTGCTGCAGGCGAAGCCCGGCGCGACCCTGCTGCGAAGCGGCCTGATCGCCGCGCTCGCCCTTCGATCCGGCGGCATTCTGCATGGCGTGGCTTTCGTCGAATATGATCACTCCATCGAAGTCGGAACCCAACCAATCGACGATCTGCCGGACCCGCGAAACCTTCGATCCGCGCTCGTCGGAGCGCAGCGTGGCGTAGGTCGCAAAAAGGATGCCCTGGGCCAGACGGATCGGCGTGCCCTGGCGAAAACGCGAGAGCGGGGTGACGAGGAGCCGTTCCCGACCGAGCGCCGACCAGTCGCGCTGCGCGTCCTCGATCAACTTGTCGGATTTTGACACCCAGACCGAGCGGCGGCGTCCCTTGAGCCAGTTGTCGAGCAGGATGCCGGCGACCTGGCGTCCCTTGCCCGCGCCGGTACCGTCGCCCAGGAACCAGCCGCGCCGGAAGCGCACCGCGCCGTCCTGATCGTCCGCCGCAGCGGTGACGACATCAAAGGTCTCATCAACGGTCCACGCGCCGGGCAGATGTTGGCTATGAGCTTCGCCGGCATAGATGACGCTTTCGAGCTGGGCGTCGGACAGGATGCCGGTCCCGACGAAACCTGCCGGCAGATGCGGGCGATAACTCGGTGTCGGCGGTGCCACCGAGGCCATGGCTGCCGACTGCACCAGCTTGGTGGGATGCGCCTGAGAGCCGGGAATACGGATCGACTGAAGGGCGTATTCCTCATAAAGCGCATCGGTGAGCCGGGCGTCCTCGGGCGGTCTCCATTCGATGGTCTCATAGGCAAGTTCTTCGCCCGCAGGGACGGCAATGGCAGAGGCCTGCTCGACCGCGCCCGCGTGAAATGACGAACGATTGTTCGGATCGGAGGCCGCAGGACGAAGCGACGCGATGGTCGGCAGCGAGAGAGACGCCCTCGGCGGAAGGTTCTCCTCGATCCAGCCAAGCAGCGTCGCCGGATCAGGCGCGATACCCGGTGACGCGGGAAAGGCGGTCGGATCGTCAGCCGGGAGCTTGTCGATGACGGTGAGCCGGGTGTCGATGGTCGTCCCGTGCCGCGCATAGACACGGCCGTCGATGGCTGCAGTGAATACGACACGGCCATGTTCCTGCAGCCTGACGAAGGCGTCGCGCCATTTCGGGGCGTCGGGCGCAAAGCCCGCGCCGGTGATGGCGACGAGACGCCCGCCGGGCGCCAGGCGCGCCAGCGCCGAGGCGACATGGCGATAGGCGGCGTCGGCCATGCGCCCCGAGACACTCGCCATCGCCGAGAAGGGCGGGTTCATGACGACGACGCTGGGCACAAGGTTGGCGTCCAGATGGTCGTCGATCTGCGCCGCATCGAAGCGGGTGACCGGGATGGCCGGAAAGAGGGAGGAGAGAAGATCCGCGCGCGCGTCGGCAA
>JBAQHA010000127.1:0-1685 GCA_049288075.1 Oricola sp. | reverse complement strand
CTTGAAGGCGCCCTTCTCGAGGCCGCGGCGCAGGGTGTTCTCGAGGACGTCGGTGACCGCCTCGTAGATCGCGAACACCATGTCGTCGTTGAACATGTTGTAGGCCGACTGCGCCGTGTGGTGGGCGACGTCGCCGACGCAGTAGGCCGGAACAGCGACGATGTTCGCCTGGTGCACGCCGCCCTTCATGGCCGCGACGACCGCGGGCTTCATGCGCTCGCCGTACTGCGCCATGTACTTGCGCACGTCGAACGAGTTGTGCGGGCCGTGACCGCCGAGGTTGTGCGTGTCCATCAGGTGAGCCTGGGCCGCGATCGGCTCGCGATAGACCATCTGCAGCATCTCGATCTCGGCCTTCTCGGCCTCCGCCAGCGTCTTGCCGGCCTCGATGGCGCCGCGCAGCGCCCCGCCCAGCCCATACGACGTGTTCATGCCCCAGGACTTGCTGGCGAGGATCGTCTTCTTGTGGTCGGCGGGGATGTCGAGGTCGATCAGGATCTGGTTGACCAGGTTCGGCACCGAGCCGACCGACATGGCGAAGTCGACGACGCAGGTGGGGCCGTACATGCCGCCGTAGCGACGCACCGCCTCACGGCCGACCAGCGCGGCCTGCGCGCCGATCGCGTCGATGAACTTCCACATCGAGGCCTTGAAGGCCGGGTCCTCGGCATAGAGGATCTCGAGGATCGGCGGGGTCTGATAGTGCTCGACGAACGGGTCGTCCTCGGGGCGGACGTAGTCGGTGAGCCCGGTCATGATGTCGAAGTGGGCGTTCACCGAGTCGACGTGGAGGGCGATGACCTCCTTGGACTGCCCCTCGCCGGCCGTCATCTTGTTCACTGCATCCACGTACGGCTTTGCGTCCTTGACGTGGAACTTGCCGCCGCGCTTCTCCTTGTTCACACCGAAGACCGCTCTGGTCGCGCCTACGGCTTCGTTGACGACCTTCTCGTACAGCGACATCGTTACCTCCGTGACTCGTGGGTTCCGATCGGCGTCTTGAGCTTGAACCGGGAGCGCATCACCTCACTTCGTCTCGATCTCGGGGCTGCCTCATCCTTGCCTTCGGGCGGGCGCGCGGTGCGACCCGCGCAACGGACCGGCCGCACTAGGGCCGAACTGGCACACGAGTGGATCAGGCGAGCGCGTCGCGGCACTCCTCGCAGAGGATGCGCGGGAGCCTCTTCTTGCCCTTCTTCTGCGGGAACGGGTAGCCGCCCTCCCAGATGTCGACGTCCTCCCTGATCACGTGCTCCATGCAGAGACCCATGCCGCACACGATGCAGATCCCGACCGCCTCCGTCTGCTTGCCTGCCTTCGCACACACGTAGCACTGCATACCTGGCCCTCCTTTGGCTGGTGTGGTGCCTGCACGTCACTCATGTGGTGCCTGCACGTCGAGTAGGTGAATGGTGGGCGTCGCTCCTGGTCCCTGCGTCTGCACCTCCTGGCGGCTCGCGGCCCATCCGCCGTGCGTCGGAGCCCGAGGCTCCGCACCCCTGCGACCTGGCGGTCGTGACATACGGAAACAGCCGGGCTGCCGAGCACGTGCTTCACTCTCGGCAGCCCGGCTGTACGGGGGCGGAGAACCTCTACAGCCAAGCAGTCCCCTCCGCAGGGTAGCCATGGACCTCACGTCACTTCTCGGCGGAGTCGCGGACTGTTCCTCGCGGCACGTCCTATCC
>JBAQHA010000126.1:0-4157 GCA_049288075.1 Oricola sp. | reverse complement strand
GCTCAACCGCGTGCGGCGGCGCACAAAGGTGCCGCGGCCCTGTTCGGAGCGCAGCACGCCTTCCTGTTCCAGCGCGGCGATGGCGGCGCGCACCGTATGCCGGTTGACGCCGTAGCGCTTCGCCAGTTCCATCTCCGGGGGCAGCCTGCCGGATTCGGCCGCCACGCCCGCCGCGATGTCGGATCGGATCAGGTCCGCGATTTGGCGCCACAGCGCGACGCCGGTCTTTCGTTCAAGCAATGCCCCGGTCAAACTCCCCGCCCTTTTCCTGGGTGTCACACTCTTGTCATTCCGCGCGGCTAAGTGAATAATATGTTTGGTTGTCTATAACAATAGACAAATTTATCACAGCGGAAAAATCGCATGGAAGGTATCGCAGACAAGGCAGGGCGCAATGCCCGCCAGGATCGTCTTTCGGCGCTCGCCGCGGCCGATGGCGCGGAGTTGATGCGACTTTGGGACGGGCTCGGCATCGACCCGGCCTGCGAGATGGTGCGCGGGCCCGAGACCGGTCTGGTCGCGCTGCGCGGGCGCGTCGGCGGCGGCGGCTCGCCGTTCAATTTCGGCGAGGCGACCGTGACGCGCGCGACGGTGCGGCTCGAAAACGGAGCCATCGGCCATTCGGTCATGCTGGGGCGCGACCGGCGCAAGGCCAAGCTCATCGCGATTCTCGATGCGCTGGCGCAAGACACTGAAATGGAATCGAAAATCGACGAACGGATCGTGCGTCCGCTGCAGGCGTCGCTGGCCGAGCGCGACCGCGTCCGCCAGGCCGAGACGGCGGCGACCAAGGTCGATTTCTTCACCATGGTTCGCGGAGAGGACTGATGACGGCAGGCCAACAGGTAGTCGAGGGCGGTTTCGCCAATCCGGTGTTCGCGTCGCAGACGGTGTTCCGCGCGGTGATGGATGCCATGGCGCGTCCGGGAACCGTGCAGGAGATCGCCACGGAGGCGAGCCCGCCGGCGTCGCTCAACGCGGTCGCGGCGGCCGTCATCCTGACGCTTGCCGATTCGGACACGCCGCTCTGGCTCGACTCCGATCTGGCGCGCTCTGACGCGGTCAGGGGCTGGATCGCGTTCCACACCGGCGCGCCGGTCACGACCACGCCTTCCGAGGCCGCCTTCGCGCTGGTGACGAATGCCGCCAGCGTACCGCCACTGACCGGCTTCGCGCTCGGGACGCAAGAGTATCCCGACCGCTCGACGACGGTGATCCTGCAGGTCGGATCGCTCACCGGCGGGTCGGCGCTGACGCTGCGCGGGCCGGGCATCGAGACGTCCCGCACCATCGCGCCGCAGCCTCTGCCGGGCCATTTCGAAATTCAGTGGCGCGAGATCAACGCGCTTTATCCGCGCGGGCTCGATCTCGTTCTCGCCAGCAGGGACGCCGTCGCCTGCATTCCGCGCACGGCGCGGATCGGCAAGGGGGAGGCGTAGCCATGTATGTCGCGGTCAAGGGCGGCGAATCCGCCATCGAGAATGCCCACAACCTGCTCGCGGCGCGACGGCGCGGCGACACGTCGGTGCCGTCGATCACGCTGGAGCAGATCGCCGAACAACTGGCGCTGTCGTGCGACCGGGTGATGGCCGAAGGCTCGGTCTATGACAATGAACTGGCCGCGCTCGCCATCAAGCAGGCGCGGGGCGACCTGATCGAGGCGATCTTCCTGCTGCGCGCCTATCGCACCACCTTGCCTCGCTTCGGCTACTCCGAACCCATCGACACCGGCGCGATGCAAATCGAGCGTCGTGTTTCGGCGACCTACAAGGACCTGCCGGGCGGCCAGATGCTGGGGCCGACCTTCGATTACACGCACCGCCTGCTCGATCCGTCGCTGGCGCGCGACGAGGCGGTCGGCGAACCGATGCGCCGCGAAGGCGAGCACGTGCCGGCGATGCGCGTCTCCGACATTCTCGCGCAGGAAGGGCTGATCGAGGCCGACGGCGAGGCGGAGAGCGAGGAAATCGGCGACCTGACCCGTACGCCGCTGGAATTCCCGCTTGGCCGCGACACGCGGCTGCAGGCCTTGGCGCGGGGCGACGAGGGGTTCCTGCTGGCGCTCGGCTATTCGACGCAGCGCGGCTATGCGCGCTCGCATCCCTTCGTCGGCGAGATCCGCATCGGCGAGGTCGACGTCGAATTCCACGTGCCGGAACTGGGGTTCACCGTCGCGCTCGGCCGCATCCGCGTCACCGAGTGCCAGATGGTCAACCAGTTCAAGGGGTCGGCGAAGGCGCCGCCGCAATTCACGCGCGGCTACGGCCTCGTCTTCGGCCAGTCGGAACGCAAGGCGATGGCGATGGCGCTGTGCGACCGGGCCTTGCGGGCGAGCGAACTCGGCGAGGACGTCTTCGCGCCGGCGCAGGACGAGGAATTCGTGATTTCGCACTCGGACAACGTCCAGGCGACCGGCTTCGTCGAGCACCTGAAACTGCCGCATTACGTCGACTTCCAGGCCGAACTGGACCTGGTGCGGCGCATGCGCGGCGAACATGCGAAGCGGCGTGACACGCAAGATTCGATGCCGGAGGCGGCGGAATGACCATCGGGACCGATGACGGGCTGGCGACCTACAATTTCGCCTATCTGGACGAACAGACGAAACGGATGATCCGGCGCGCGATCCTGAAAGGGATCGCCATTCCCGGCTACCAGGTGCCGTTCGCCAGCCGCGAAATGCCGATGCCCTATGGCTGGGGCACCGGCGGCGTGCAGGTGACGGCCTCGATCATCGGGCCGGACGACACGCTCAAGGTCATCGACCAAGGCGCCGACGACACCACCAACGCGGTCTCGATCCGCGCCTTCTTCGCCAAGGTCGCCGATGTCGAGACGACGACCGAGACGGGCAAGGCGACGATCATCCAGACGCGCCACCGCATTCCCGAGGAAAGGCTGAAGGAAGGCCAGATCCTCGTCTACCAGGTGCCTATCCCGGAGCCGCTGCGTTTCCTCGAGCCGCGCGAGACCGAGACGCGCAAGATGCATGCGCTGGCCGAATACGGGCTGATGCATGTGAAACTCTACGAGGACATCGCGCGAAACGGCCATATCGCCACGACCTATGCCTATCCGGTCAAGGTCGAGGGGCGCTACGTGATGGACCCGTCGCCGACGCCGAAATTCGACAATCCGAAGATGCACATGTCGGACGCCTTGCAACTGTTCGGGGCAGGGCGCGAGAAGCGCATCTATGCAGTGCCGCCGTATACGAATGTAGTCAGCCTCGATTTCGAGGATTACCCGTTCGAGGTGCAGACATTCGAGGAGCCCTGCGCGCTGTGCGCGGCCAAGGGCGTCTATCTCGACGAGGTGATCCTCGATGACAAGGGCGGGCGGATGTTCGTCTGCTCGGACACCGACTATTGCGAAAAACGCCGCGAGGAGGGCCATCGCGGCCATCTGTCAGGCGAAGCCATGGAGGCTGCGGAATGAGCGACCAACCGCTGCTGCGCGTTTCGGGCGTATCGAAATTCTACGGCAATCGCGTCGGCTGCAAGGATGTCTCGTTCGATTTATGGCCGGGCGAGGTGCTGGCGATCGTCGGCGAATCCGGCTCCGGCAAGACGACGCTGCTCAACTGCATCTCGACGCGGCTGATGCCGACGGCGGGCACCGTCAGTTATCGCATGCGCGACGGCCAGTTCCGCGATCTCTACCGCATGGGCGAGGCCGAGCGGCGCTTCCTGATGCGCACGGACTGGGGCTTCGTGCACCAGAACCCGGCCGACGGCCTGCGCATGAGCGTTTCGGCCGGCGCCAATGTCGGCGAGCGGCTGATGGCCGTGGGCGAGCGCCATTACGGCAATATCCGCGAGACCGCAACGGACTGGCTCGGCCGCGTCGAGATCGACGCCGACCGCATCGACGACCAGCCGCGCGCCTTTTCCGGCGGCATGCGCCAGCGCCTGCAGATCGCGCGCAATCTCGTCACCAATCCGCGCCTTGTCTTCATGGACGAGCCGACGGGCGGCCTCGACGTCTCGGTGCAGGCGCGCCTGCTCGACCTGCTGCGCGGCCTCGTCAACGATCTCGGCCTCGCGGTCGTCGTCGTCACCCACGATCTCGCGGTCGCCCGCCTGCTGTCGCACCGCATGATGGTGATGAAGGATGGCGCGGTCGTCGAAACCGGCCTGACGGACCGGGTGCTCGAC